>JBFOLS010000669.1:0-4080 GCA_040830225.1 Leisingera sp. | reverse complement strand
TAGTTCAGCATCACCCCGTGGTCGCGGTCGTTCAGCGAGACGTTCCCGGTCACCTTGACCCGCTTGGAGAACATCACCGCATACCCCAGGTGATTACCGATCGACACATTGCCCGAGACCTCGGAGTTGTCGGCGTACATGTAATGCACGGCAAAGCGCAGATCGCGGAAGGTGTTGTTGGTAAAGGTGTTCTTGCGGGAGCTGTTCACAAAGATCCCGTCGCGGCCAAAGCGGATGTCATTGCCGTCTACCACCGCACCCGGCGCGTTCCAGACGTAGACCCCGTTGCCGCGGGCATTCATGTGCCTGTCCAGGCGCCCCTCGATCCGGTTGCCCTGTACCAGGCTGTCCTTTGCGCCGTGAATGTCCACGCCGTAAAGATTGCCCAGCAGAACGTTTTCCAGGATCTGCGGCGCTTTGGCGGTCTTGGTCAGCTTGATGCCGCTGTCGATTTCCTGATGCGAGGAGCCGGAGCCGACCACGGTCACCCCCCGCACCGTCACACCTGGCCCGGTCACGGTAATCACGGATCCCGCACCCTGCCCGTCCAGGGTCGCATGCCCCTGCCCGTCCAGCGTTACAGGCCGGTTCAACACCAAGGATTCACCATAGATACCGGGGGCGAGGCGGAGGGTGTCTCCATCCGCCGCCTGCGCCAGTGTTTCATTGATGGCCCCTGCCCGGTTGGGCACATTCCAGTCCTTCGCCCACGCGGGCGCCAGGCAGGACAGAGCCGCAATCAGGGATATGGGCAGGAGCCGTCTCATCGTCAGGCGCTCCGCGGCTCAACCAGCATCCGGCCGCGCATCTCCATGTGCAGCGCGTGGCAGAACCACTGGCAATAGTACCAGTGCACGCCCGGACGCTCGGCAATGAAGGTGACCGAGGCGGTGGCCAGCGGCCCAACCTCCATCGCGATGCCAAAGTTCGACAGGCAGAAGCCGTGAGTCAGGTCGTCGATGTCATCCAGGTTGGTGACATAAACGGTGACCTCATCGCCCTGCTTGACGGTGAACTTCTCAAGGCTGAAGTTCGGCGCCTGGCTCGACATGTAGACCCGCACCTTGTTGCCGTCGCGCACGATGGTGTCCTGCCAGTCGTCCAGATCGACCCCGTCCGCCTCGGCCTGGGCCCGTGCATCAGACCACATCGGATCATTGCGCTGCCAGGTGCTGGCCGGGTTCACCTTGGAGCGGTGCACGATGATCGAGTCATGCGGCTCGGCAAAGGTCGGACCGTCATGCACAACCTTCATCTTGTCGCCGGAAATGTCGATCAGCTGCTCGTTCTCGGGCTTCAGCGGACCCACGTTCAGGAACCGGTCCTTGGAGAACTTGTTCATCGAAATGAGCCACTTGCCATCCGCTTCGGCAGTCTCGCCCATCGAAGTGGAGTTGTGGCCCGGCTGATACTGCACGTCGACCTTGTCCATGATCGGGTCCACATCGGCCCCGGCATAGGCTTCGATCGCCTTGGCGATGTCCCATTTCACCACTTGGCTGTCGAGGAACAGGGTGGTGTAGGCATAGCCGCGGTTGTCAAATGCGGTATGGAGCGGGCCAAGACCCAGCTGCGGTTCCGCCACGATGGCCGAACGCGGATCGGCGTTTTCGCTGAACAGCGTGTCGACCTTCTCCACATCAATGACCGAAACTGTCGGCGACAGCTTGCCGTTGATCATGATGTGCTTCTTGTCCGGCGCCGCGTTGACACCGTGCGGCGAGTTCGGGATCGGGATATAGCGGGTCAGCTGGCCCGGCGCGCCCTTGCGGCCGTCCACCACCTTGGCGCCGTTCAGCTCCTGATAGTCGCCCGCTGCAATCGCCGCTTCGATAGCTGCGATGTTGAAGACGACCACATGGTCCATCTCGCTCTCGGTCATCTCGGCCAGGGTCATGCCCATTTCCGAGTTGTAGGAAGTCGAGAAGGCATATTTGCCCTGATAGTCGCAGTCGGTGTTGTCCAGGTTGCCCGAAACGATCACCTGCCAGGCAACTTCCATGCTGTCGCCGTCGATGGCCGAGAAGATATTCACGTATTGCGACGGGTCATCCAGGATCTGGCCGTCGTTGATCAGCGGTGCCTCGTGCTCGCCGTTGGCAAAGACGTAACCGGTGCGCGGGAACTTCTGCGGGCGCAGACCGTGAATGTCCTTGGCGTTGGGGATCTCGATGATCTTGTCGCATTTCATCACGTCGCAGCGGACGCGGGCCACGCGGGTGTTGGCCTTGTCGTTCATGAACAGATAGCGGCCGTCATAGGTGCCATCGGTGAACGACATATGCGGGTGGTGCAGGTCGCCGTTGTCATAGGTGACCTTGCCGTTGGCAGCCAGGAACTCTTTGGATTCCGGCAGCAGGCCCTCGGTCAGGATCTTCAGCGACTCGTTGGTCTGTCCCCAGCCGGTGGCAGAGCAGCGGTTGAACACCGGCACCCGCATCAGCTCGCGCATCGAAGGCACGCCCAGAATGCGCAGCTCGCCAGTCTGACCCGAAGACCAGAAACCATAATATTCATCCAACTCGCCCGGCTCCAGTACGGCCTTACCGGCCGCGCGTGCGGGTCCGGCGCCCAGCAGCGAGGAGCCTACGCCCGCAGCAGCCAGTGCTGCCCCGGTTGCGGTTGCCCCCAGCAGCCCTCGGCGGGTGACTGGCAATTTGTTCTTCAGATCATCAGACATAACGTCCTCCTTCAGGAAACTTTTGTCCTGTTCGCGTTGGGGTGGTTTGCCGGGGGCCGGCCCAGAGCAACATCCGGCGCAGGGCTCCCGGTTTTGACCCGGCGTCTCAGCTGTTTGATCACAACCGGGCATTTCGTTTCGGATTGATACAGAACCTGGCAATGCAGGCAGTTCACGCATTCGTTCGGGTTGATCTCACCGGTGGGATGGATCGCTTGAACCGGGCACTCGTTACGGCAGGTCTGACAAGGGTGGCCGCATTCGTGATAGCGTTTCAGCCAGTCGAACATGCGGATACGGGCAGGGATCGCCAGCGCCGCGCCTAAGGGGCACAGGTAACGGCAGTAGAAACGCTCGACGAACAGCCCCAGCCCCAGAAGCACCAGTGCAAAGACAACAAACGGCCAGTCCCGTACGAACTTCAGGATGATCGCGGTCTTGAACGGCTCCACCTCGGCATAGGTTTCCGCCAGCGGGATCGAGACCATCGACAGCCCGAACAGGCCTAGGAAAATCATATACTTCGCAGGCCACAGCCGTTCGTGCAGCGCCCAGGGCAGCGTGATCTGCGGCACCTTAAAGGCGCGGGCGATCTTGTTGGTCAGCTCCTGCAGCGCACCGAACGGACACAGCCAACCGCAATAGGCGCCGCGGCCCCAGAACAGCAGCGCCGCCGCCACCGCAAACCACTGGATAAAGACCAGCGGGTCCAGCAGGAAGGCATCCCAGGAAAAGCCGCCGCGCAGGGACCCCGCCAGCGCCATCAGATTCACCACACTCAGCTGCGCATTTGCGTACCAGCCCAGGAATACCAGGGTGACAGTCAGATAACCGATGCGAAGCCAATAGAAGGTGCGCGCATTCACGGTTGCCTGGAACTGGAAGAAGAACACACCCGTCAGCACCAGCAGCATCACACCCAGAACGCCGATCTCAACGGTGCGGTCCTTCCAGATCCGCTGCCACAGCGCCGCCTTGGCAGCGGCCTCATCTGTGGCGTCCTCCACCACCTTGGGCGCAGGCGCGGCGGGCAGCAGATACTGATCCGGCAGCCTGTAGCCCAGATCAAAAGTCAGGAACGACCGCTCCAGCGCCCCGACAGCCCGCTGCACCAAGAGCTGCAGCCGGAACGGTTCCGCCGGATCAAACTCCGCATCCGCCGGGATCTTGAACAGGTCCAGTTCGGTGAAACTGGGGCTGTCATCGGTCGCCAAAGCACCCAGCCGTTTATGCTGCTTGTCAAAGAACCGTACCGAGGCATCGCCCTGGATCAGCTGGATCCGGTCAAAGATGCCGCCGCGCACATAGCCCGAGCCCTTGAAGCTGTAGCTGCCCCGCCCCAGCACCAGGATGGCCTGCTCACCTTCCTTGAGCCAATTCTTGAGGTTCTTGTACTCGGC
>JBFOLS010000668.1:0-3576 GCA_040830225.1 Leisingera sp. | reverse complement strand
GAACTGCCCAAGGCGATGGAGCTGATCGCTGCCGAGGGCAGGGGCGTTGTCTGCCTGTTCCGCGAGCCGCGCCATTCGCTGTACGCGCCCGAGGACGAAGGCCCCCGCACCGTCAAGCAGACCGGGCTTGGCGCCCAGATCCTGTCCAAGCTGGGCCTGCATGAGCTGGAACTGCTGACCGACTCGCCTGAAACCACCTACCTGGGCCTGGATGCCTATGGCCTTTCCATCGTGGGCACCCGCCCGATTTTGAAGGACGCTTGAAATGGCTGGACATGAAACCCACTACACCCTGCCGCGCGCGAAATTCGACAAGCCGGTGAAGCTGCTGATTGTGGTGGCGCCTTATTACAAGGATATCGCCGACAATCTGGTGGCGGGCGCTGCAGCCGAGATCGAAGCCGCAGGCGGCACCTTTGAAATCGCAGAAGTCCCCGGCGCGCTGGAAGTGCCGACCGCCATTGCCATCGCCGACCGTACCTCGAACTTCGACGGCTATGTAGCGCTGGGCTGCGTGATCCGCGGTGAAACCACCCACTATGACACCGTCTGCAACGACAGCTCCCGCGCCATCCAGCTTATGGGCCTGCAGGGCCTGTGCATCGGCAACGGCATCCTGACCGTGGAAAACCGCAAGCAGGCCGAAGTCCGCGCCGATACCGCCGATCAGAACAAAGGCGGCGGCGCGGCTGCTGCGGCCTTGCATCTGATCGCACTCACGCGTAAGTGGGGCGCCCAGACCAAAGGCATCGGCTTCAAGGCGCCCGCAGGGGCATACCAGGTCGCCGGTACAGACAACGGATCCACCAGCGCATGAGCACCCAGGACAGCCGCCCCAAGGGCAATGGCAAGAATCAGATGAGATCGGCAGCGCGGCTTTATGCGCTGCAGGCGCTGTTCCAGATGGAGCAGAGCAGCCAGACCTTTGACCAGGTGATCGTCGAGTTCGAGGATCACCGGTTCGGCGCTGTCTACGAAGGGGATGAGATGGCGGAGGGTGACAACAAGATCTTCCGCAAGCTGGTGCGCGATGCGGTGAACTACCAGGCGCCGATCGACCAGATGACCGACCGGGCGCTGGTCGCCAAATGGCCGATTGCCCGTATCGACCCGACCCTGCGCGCCCTGTTCCGCGCGGCCGGTGCCGAGCTCTTGCAGTCCGACACTCCGCCGAAAGTGGTGATCAACGAGTTTGTCGACGTCGCCCGCGCCTTCTTTCCGGAAGGCAAGGAGCCGAAATTCGTCAACGCCGTGCTCGACCACATGGCGCGCGAGGCCAAGCCGGAAGCGTTCTAAGGCTGCCGGGATTGGATCTTAGTGATGAATAACGCGCCTATGGGCGCGTTTTTTCTTTTCAAACAAAGCCTTCGGAAAGATTGCGGCAAAATCCGCTGATGCGGCAAAGAAGCGCTGGACGGCGCTGCAGAGGCTGCTAACCTCCCTTTGAAATTTTGGAGGTCAGAGATGCCTGAACTGGTGAAGATGTACATCCGCAACGTTGTGATCGGCTTTGGGATCGCTGGCGTTTTTGTCGCCATGCTCTTGTGGTTCAACGTGATGAACCTCTGGTCGCTGGTCTCCACTTCCGGCGACGGGCTGCTGGCCGTGTTCCTGCTGTGGTTCATGCATGGCATTGTTTTTGCCGGTGTGCAGTTTGCCTGGGCGGTGATGGCGATGGCCGAGAAAGGCGTTGGCCCCCGCGGCGGCACCCCGGTGGCGCATCAGTTCCAGCCGGTACGGGTCCGCGTCGAAGCACCCTCGCAGCAACAGCGCCAGCTGCGCCGCCGCTGAGCTTCTGAAAAGCTGAACATTGCGCCGCGCGTTCCACCCGGAAGGCGCGGTTTTTCTTCGCGGGGAGGGGGAAGCGGCGGGACCACCAGTCAACCGTGCGGCTTTGATTCCCGAGGACCTGTATATACAGGTGGGCGCCAGGTAAACGGACCAGGATCCGGACAGAGCCAGCTCCCTCGGAATTGCTTAAGGCCACCGGAATGCTGCCTGTCACGAGAAGGGCAGAACCCGCCAAGCCCGTAATTAGTCTGCCGGGCGCGCTGTTACAAGGGGCTGCGGGCTTGGCGCGCAAATTCGGGCTGTTTCCGCGGCATTGCATTTTGTTCTCTTATTGTTCACATTTGCCTTTATGATGGAAGATCTTCAGCCTGGACAGAAACTCGCCCGCGGGGTGTCGCGATATTTGCGGTCGCTTGGTTTTGCGCCCTTGGAGGAATTCGTGCCGGCCCGGGGCCTGCGTGTTGACGTGATGGCGCTGGGTCCCAAGGGTGAGATTTGGGTGATCGAATGCAAATCCAGCCGCGCTGATTTCCAGTCTGATCAGAAGTGGGAAGGCTACCTGGAGTGGTGCGACCGCTACTTTTGGGCGGTGGACACGGACTTTCCAGCCGAGTTGCTGCCGGACGGCACCGGGCTGATCATTGCTGACCCTTATGATGCAGAAATCATCCGCATGGCACCGGAGGACAAGCTGGCACCTGCGCGCCGCAAGAAGCTGACGCAGAAGTTTGGTATGGATGCTGCCCGCCGCCTGCAGATCTTGCGCGACCCGCGTCCCGGCAAGGATGGGGGGCTCTTGGGCGGGGCGGGCAATAAAACGCTGTAGGTTTGACGGCTGAGCCAGTAAGCTCCCGCGCCTGCAAGTGCCCGGCTGCGCCGGAACCCCTAGACAGGCTTGGGCCCGGCAGCGCGCCGAGGGCGCGCTGCGGCCGGGGTACCGGTCAGGCCTTTGCGTTCAGCGACGGCGGCTGGTGCAGCAGCGCGATTGGGGCATCGGGACCGGTTGCAACGCCAATGGCGCCGCCGGACGAGAGATTGGTGAAGGTAATGCTGCCGCCGGTGTCAAAGCTCAGCGTCAGCATGTCGCCGTCACGTGTAGCACTATAGGCGCTGGCGCCCATCTCCTGTAGCTGCACGACTGCATTGGCGCCATCCGCCAGCTCGACTGTGTCGCGGCCATCGCCGTGGCTGTACCGCAGCGCCACGGTGCCGCCTTTCAGCATGAACCGGTCATCGCCGGTGCCGCCGCGCGCGGTCAGGGTTTCCCCCGCCTGCAGCTCAATCAGGTCGTCGCCGCTGCCGCCGTCCACTTGGGCGTAGCCGCTCAGCGCCTGACGCATCTTTTCTGCCGCAGGGGCATCCGGATTGTACGGAGCCCGGGAACCCTCGTTCCAGTCACGCAACGCCCGTTGTGCGGCGACCGAGATCCGGTCATTGCCCGCGCCGCCGTTGATACGGGAGATCAGAGTTGCTGCCACGGCGATGCTGTCATCGCCATCTCCGGCCCGCAGCCCGCGCAGGGTGCCGGCCTGGATGGCGATAGCAGCGTCACCGCCGCCGGTGCTGATATTGCGGGCATGGCGGGCGCGGACCGACAGAGAATCCGCGTTGGCGTACTGCTCCTGACGGCGGGAGCGGCCGGGGGCAAAGTCCCTGCGGTCAGAACCCGGTGCCTGATCCCGGTCGGTGTGGATACCGCGCACGATGCGTCCTTCCAGGGCCACAGCATCGGCGCCGTCGCCGGTTGCAATGCCGCGGATCACATCAGCGCGCCGTTCCACAGTG
>JBFOLS010000667.1:0-2703 GCA_040830225.1 Leisingera sp. | reverse complement strand
TGGCTCGACTTCCAGAACGACGTGACCGTCAAGGATGTGAAGCAGGCGGCGGTGGAGAACTTCCGCTCGGTCGAGCATATGAAGCGCTACACCACCCAAGGGATGGCGACCGATCAGGGCAAGAACTCCAACGTCGCGGCGCTGGCGGTGCTGGCGGATGCCACTGGCCGGACAATCCCCGAGACCGGCACCACCACCTTCCGCCCGCCGTTTGTGCCGGTGTCGCTGGGCGCGATGGGGGCAGGGGCCACGGACGAGGGCTTCAAGCCGCAGCGCTTCCTGACCTCGCATGGCGAGAGCGACAACCGCGGGGCGCACCAGCTGGAGGTGGGCCTGTGGTACCGCGCCGCCTATTACCCGAAGCCGGGCGAAACCAATTGGCGCCAGTCCTGCGACCGCGAGGTGACCTTGGTGCGCAATGCCGTGGGCATCTGCGATGTCTCCACCCTGGGCAAGATCGACATCCAGGGGCCGGACGCGGGCAAGTTCCTCGACTTCCTTTACACCAACACCTTCAACACCCTGAAGGTGGGCAAGGTCCGCTATGGTCTGATGCTGCGTGAAGACGGTTACGTCATGGATGACGGGACCACCGCGCGGCTGGGCGAGAACCATTATGTCATGACCACCACCACCGCTGCGGCGGGGCAGGGGATGGCGCATATGGAGTTTGTCTCCCAGGCGCTCTACCCGGAATGGGACGTGCGCTTTACTTCGGTGACCGAGCAATGGGCGCAGTTTGCTGTGGCTGGCCCGAAGTCGCAGGAGCTGCTGGACGGGCTGCTGGACGAAGACGTGAACGGCGAGACCTGGCCTTTCATGGGCTGCGGCGAGGCCACCGTGCTGGGCGTCAAGGGGCGGCTGTTCCGGATCTCCTTCTCGGGCGAGCATGCCTATGAGGTCGCCGTTCCCGCGCGTTATGGCGAGGCCCTGTTCCGCGAGCTGCTGAAGCGGGCCGAAGCCATGGGCGGCGGTGCTTATGGCATGGAGGCGCTCAATGTCCTGCGGATCGAAAAGGGGCTGATCACCCATGCCGAGATCAACGGCACTGTGACCGCCTTTGACCTGGGCCTGCAGGGGATGATGTCGAAGAAGAAGGCCTTCCTGGGCCAGGCGATGTCCACCCGCGAAGGCCTGATGGCCGAAGACCGGATGCGCATGGTGGGCCTGAAACCCGTGGGAGCTGCCAAGGAGATCACCGCCGGTGCGCATCTGTTCACGCCGGGCGACCCAGTCGAGCGGATCTATGACCAGGGCTATGTGACCTCGGCCGGCTATTCGCCGACGCTGGGGCACCCCATCGGCCTCGCCTTCCTCAAGGAAGGCCCGGACCGCATCGGTGAAACCGTGCGCCTGGTCGACCATATGCGCGGTGTCGATACCCTGTGCGAGGTTGTCCCGCCTGTGTTCTTTGACCCGGAAGGAGGGCGTGCCCGTGGCTGAACTGATTGCAAAAAGCCCCTGCGAGGGGCTGGTCCCGGCAACCATCGGCGGCATGAGCCTGACCGAGGAGCATCCCGGCAACATGTGGGCCGTGGCGCCCTTCAAAGGCGAGCGTGATAAACTGAGCAAGGCGCTAGAAGCCGCCCACGGTATGGCGTTCCCGGTCCCGAACCGGGCGACCGGCAAGGCCGGCAGCCGGGCTGTCTGGTTCGGCCGGGACATGGCGCTGCTGATGGGGCCCGCCCCGGATGCCAAGCTGGCCAAACATGCGGCCCTGACCGATCAGAGCGACGCCTGGGCGGTGGTAAAGCTGGAGGGCAAGGGCGCCGAGGATGTGCTGGCCCGCCTGGTGCCGGTGGACTTGCGCAACCAAGCGTTCAAGCGCGGCCATACGGTGCGGGCGGAATTAAAGCACATGATGGCGTCCGTGACCCGCACCGGCCCGCAGGCGTTTCAGATCATGGTGTTCCGCTCGATGGCGAAAACGCTTGTGCATGATTTGAAAACAGCCATGGAAGCCGTGGCAGCGCGGGGGTAACCTTCGGGAATCACCAACTGATTCCCGGAGCGCATCTATGATCCGCATCGCCCTTGCAGCCGCCTTGCTGGCGGCTCCGGCCTATGCTTCTGAAACCAAAGAAGAAAGCTGCAACTATCAGGGCCAGGTTATGGCCGCAGTGCAGCAGGCGCGGCTGGACCGGGTGAAGCAGGAAGAGGTGGAGCAGGTCATTCTGGACAGCGAGCCGGAATGGCCCGAAGCCTACTCTAACGCGATCCCGCAGCTGACCCAGCATGTCTACACAATGAAACGGCGCGACCTGAAGGGCGTCGACCTTGGTGCTGTTTTCAAAGAGCAGTGCCTGCAGAACTGGGATCAGATCCAGGCGATGCAGCAGCAGCTGCAGTCGAACTGATATGTCGCTGCCGCCCGGTTTCCTCGACGAATTGCGCACCCGCATCAGCCTGTCTGATGTTGTCGGGCGCAAGGTCATGTGGGACCAGCGCAAGTCGCAGCCGGGCAAGGGTGATTACTGGAGCCCGTGCCCCTTTCACCATGAAAAGACCGCCTCGTTTCATGTCGAGGACCGCAAGGGCTTCTATTACTGCTTCGGCTGCCACGCCAAAGGCGACGCGCTGAAGTTTGTGCAGGAGACCGAGAACGTCGGCTTTATGGAGGCGGTCGAGATCCTGGCGGGCGAAGCGGGGATGGAGATGCCCAAGCGCGATCCGCGTGCGCAGCAGAAACAGGACCGCCGCGCG
>JBFOLS010000666.1:0-3499 GCA_040830225.1 Leisingera sp. | reverse complement strand
TAGATGTTAGGAAATTCATCGCACAGGCTCAGGAGGGGTCTTCGCAGCTGGCGCTGCTGGAATGCCTGGGCATGACACCCTCGAATCCGGAAGCCTTTGCGCAGATCCCAGAAGCTTCGGCCCCTTATGCAATCACTTCGGCTGAGAATGTCGGGAACGTGGTGTTCAACGATCCGGGCTGGTGGGCCGAGAATTCGGGTGATGCGGTCAACGCCTTCCTCGAAGCGATCAGCTGACTGGGGCGGGAAGGCCTGTCTCCCCGGCCGGCCCGCGCTGCCCAAGACCGCCACGCAAGGACTGGCCTTGCATGGCGGCGCTAACCGTCATTCAACGCGGAATTAAGCCAAGTGCAAAATCTTCGAAGATCTTTGACTGGTTCGGGATGGCTTCTCGTCCTGCCGTTTCTGGGGATGCTGATCGCGCTCTATATCGGTCCGATCCTGAACATCCTGTGGCTGAGCGTCACCGACCCGGAGCCCGGCCTGGGCAACTACACACAGCTGGCGACTAGCGAGTCCCTGATCCGGATCATCGCAAACACATTGCGCATCTGCTTGCTGACCACGCTGTTCAGCGTCGTGATTGGCTATCTGATCGCTTACGCGATGGTGCATGCCAATTCGCGGAACCAGAGCGTGATGCTGGCGCTACTGCTGATCTCCTTTTGGATTTCGGTTCTGGTGCGCACGTTCTCCTGGCTGATGCTGCTGGGCAACAACGGGCTGATCAACAACACGCTTGAAGCGATGAATGTGATCAGCGAGCCCATCGCCTTTGTGCGCAATGAGCTTGGCGTGCTGATCGGCATGGTACACTACATGGTTCCTTATGCGGTGCTGCCGCTGCTGGCCAATATGCAGGGGCTGGACCAGCGGGTGTTCCAAGCCTCGCGCAATCTGGGCGCGTCAGGAGGGACCACCTTCCGGCGCATCTATCTGCCGCTGACCCGGCCCGGCATCGTGGCGGCGTCGCTGCTGGTGTTCATCCTCTCGCTAGGCTTTTATGTCACCCCCGCCATTCTGGGCGGCGGCAAAGTGCTGATGGTGGCGGAGTACATCTCGGTTCAGCTGCTTGTGACACTGAAGTGGGGGACAGCAGCGATGCTGGCGGCACTGATGCTGCTTGGCGTGATGGGGCTGTTGTGGATCATGTCGCGCTTCATGAAGCTGTCCACCGTGTTCGGGGGGGCGGCGCAATGAAGCCAACCGCAATGACCCGCCTTATCCGCGCTGGTGCCTGGACCTTCCTGCTGTTCTTGGCTCTGCCGGCCTTGGTGGCCATTCCGATTTCGCTGACGCCCAAGCGGTTCCTCTCCTTTCCCAAGGGGGAATTGTCGCTGCGCCATTTCGAAAACCTGTTCACCAGTCCCGAATGGCTCTCGAGCTTTTATCAAAGCGCGGTCATTGCGACCTCGACAGCGGTGCTGGCAACACTGATGGGCACACTGGCAGCAATCGGCCTGTGGCGGATCACCTCCAAATACAGCGAGCTTGTCCGGGCGTTGCTGCTGATGCCTTTGATCATCCCGCAGATCATTTCTGCGATGGCGTTTTACAGGCTGTGGATCCCGCTGGGCTTGCTCGACAGCTTTGCCGGGCTGATCCTGGCCCATTCCATCCTGGCCGCGCCAATGGTGCTGATCACTGTCAGTGCGTCGCTCGCCAACTTCGACCCCAAACTGGAGCAGGCGTCGCGCGGGATGGGGGCCAGCGGCTTCACCACGCTGCGCCGGGTCATCGTGCCTTCGATCCGGCCCGGTGTCATGGCCGGGGCGCTGTTCGCCTTCATTCTTAGCTGGGACGAAATCGTCGTCTCGCTGTTCATTTCCAAATTCACCGTTTTCACTCTGCCGCGCCGGATGTGGAACGGGATCCGTGAAAACACCGATCCAACCGTGGCGGCTGCCGCCGTGGTGCTGGTGGGCCTCACGCTCATCATCTTTGCCCTCACGGCCTGGCTGGGCCGGCGGCGCAACAGCTCTCAGTAATCCATTCAACAGGAGGAAGCTCCGGTGACTATTCCCATGTCCCATGAGGACGAACTGCTGCGCGACACCGTACGCTCGTTTTTTGACGACCATGTCCTGCCGCATGAAGAGGCCGTTGACCGTTTGGGCGAAGTGCCTGACGAAATCGGCCGCGAAATCGAAGCCCGGGGACGGGAACTGGGCCTTTACGCCGCGAACCTGCCGGAGCGGGTAGGCGGCGGTGGTCTGAACCATACTCAGATGTCGATCATCGAGCGTGAGTTCGGGCGCACCAGCCACGCGCTGCACTCCTGGATTGCGCGTCCAACCGAGCTGCTTATGGCCTGCGAGGGTGATCAAATTGAGAAATACCTGCTGCCCTGTGTCAGCGGGGAAAAGCGCGAGCTGTTTGGGCTGACCGAGCCGGAGGCCGGGTCAGATGCGATGGGCATGAAGTCGAACGCCAAACGGGACGGAGGCGATTGGATCCTGAACGGGATGAAGCACTTCATTTCAGCTCCGACCATGGCGGACTTTGCAATCGTCTTTGCCGCGACCGGCCAGGACGAGACCCCGCGCGGACCGCGCAAACGGGTAACGGCCTTCCTGGTCGACCGGGACATGACCGGCGTGACGTTCCGGGAAGGCAACAAATGTGTCTCCAACCGGGGCTACAAGACCTATGAGCTGATCTTTGACGATGTGCGGCTGGGGCCGGATCAGGTTCTGGGCGAAGAAGGCCGGGGGTTTGAATTGGCCGGTCAATGGCTTGGCATGGGCCGGATCTGGGTTGGGGCCACCTGCTGCGGCAAGGCGGAGCGGATGATGGAAATGGCCACCGACTGGGCCGCCACGCGCAAGCAGTTCGGCAAGCCTATCGGCAGCTTCCAGGCCACTGGGTTCCGGCTCGCGGATATGGCGATCAGCCTCCGGGCTGCCGATCTGATGGTCTGGGATGCGGTGCGCCGGGCCGATGCGGACGACCTCAGGGATGAAGACGCGGCCATGGTCAAAGTCTTCTGCTCTGAAATGCTGAACAAGGTGGCTGACGACACCGTGCAAATCTACGGCGGTATGGGGCTGATGGAGGAAGTTCCGGTCCAGCGCATGTGGCGCGACAGCCGGATCGAGCGGATCTGGGACGGCACCAGCGAGATCCAGCGCCACATCGTGACCCGCTCCATCCTGAGGCCGCTTGGCGCATGACACCGGAACAGAAACAGAATTTCGAGCGCCTGCAGAACCCGCGCCAGATAGCTTTTATCGGCGGCGCGGATGCCGTCGTGGCCATCGGAGAGGCGCGCCGGCGCGGGTACACAGGCGGTATGTGGCCGGTGAACCCGCGCCGGAGAGAAATGGCGGGGGTGCCCCGTTTTTTCTCCCTTGAAAAACTTCCCCGCGCCCCCGGGGCGGGGGTTTTTGGCCTCCCCCCCCGAACCCCGGTTTGGGGCAACAACCAGCTCCCCGCCCCTGGGGGAGGGGGGGGGGGGTCGCGGGGGCGATGACCTTCCCGCCGATGGCCGCCTGGATCGG
>JBFOLS010000665.1:0-10118 GCA_040830225.1 Leisingera sp. | reverse complement strand
TCGTCCAGTTCCTTCTGGATGCCTTCGGCGCGGTTGTCGAGCTGGCCAGCCAGCAGCGACGGCACCTTGGCAAACAGCAGAATGCCGATGAACAGGATGAACGCCAGCGCAACAACCAGGTTGGTGTTGGACAGGTCCATGCCGCCGCCGGCAGCAAATGCGGGGGAAGCTGCGCCAAGGGTCAGGGCAAGAGCGAGAGTATTGCGCATGTCCTTATCCTTTCGTCCGTTCAGCAACTGCCGCGGCAATTGCGTCTGCATCTGCGGAACCGCCCAATGCGGTCACCAGCTCAGCAGCGGTATCGGTGGCAACAGCCTTCACGCTTTCCAGCGCACCGGCTTTGATCTCGGCGATAGCCTTTTCAGACTCGGCAGCCTTGGCAGAGATCTGGTCGTCTGCTTTGGCAATTGCCTCGTCCAGCCCGGCCTGGATTTCTGCGCGGGTCTCAGCAGCGATGCGCTGCGCTTCCGCACGGGCATCCGCCAGAGCTTTGTTATATGCGTTTTCGGCCTCGACAGCCTTGGCTTTCAGGTCTTCAGCCGCGGCGAGGTCGTTGGTGATGGTCCCCTGACGCTCGGCCAGCACCGCTGCAATGCGGGGCAGCGCGACGCGCGACAGGATGAGGTAGATCACGACCAGGGCGACCACGAGCCAGAAGATCTGGTTCCCGAAGGTCGAGAAGTCCAGCTGCGGCATTGCGGAACCGCCGCCGTGTGCTGCCTCTTGCGTATTTGATGCCATGTCGTCCTCCCAGGAACTTGCCGTTACACCGGGCAGCGCAGGATCTGCACTGCCCGGCCGTAAGGAAATAGGTTCCTAAGGTCTTAGACGGCGAACATCAGCAGCAGAGCGACCAGGAACGAGAAGATGCCCAGTGCTTCTGCAAACGCGATGCCGATGAACAGGGTTGCGGTCTGGCCGGCAGCTGCCGACGGGTTGCGCAGAGCGCCTGCCAGGAAGTTGCCAGCCACGTGGCCCACACCGATTGCGGCTGCGCCGGAACCGATTGCTGCCAGGCCTGCGCCGACGAACTGACCGAGTTGTGCGATATCGCCTTCCATGATTTCTCTCCTTACGATGGAATGTGGTGATTTCTAGTTTGGGCGGGCCTTGCGGGGCACCGCCCGGTAAGCTTTCAGATCCTGGCCTTAGTGGCTCGGGTGCAGTGCATCCTTCAGGTACACGCAGGTCAGGATGGTGAAGACGTAGGCCTGGATGAAGGCCACAAGAACTTCGAGTGCATAGACAGCGGTGATGGCAAAGATCGGCAGGAAGCTGAACATGCCCAGTGCTGCGGCAAAGCCTGCGAACACTTTCAGAACCGCGTGGCCGGCCATCACGTTACCGGCAAGACGGATGGAGTGGCTGACGGGGCGCACGAAGTAGGAAATCAGTTCGATGATGGCCAGGATCGGGCGGAGCGCCAGCGGCGCGCTCGACACCCAGAACAGGCCCAGGAAGCCAACGCCGTTCTTGACGAAGCCGACCACGGTCACGGTCACGAACACCAGCGCCGCCAGAACCGCGGTGACCGCGATGTGCGAAGTGGTGGTGAAGGAGCCGGGGATCAGGCCCAGGAAGTTGGCCATCACGATGAACATGAACAGGGTCATGATGTAGGGAAAGAACTTGACGCCGTCCTTGCCGGCCACGTCCTCAACCATCTTGTAGATGAAGCCATAAGCCAGTTCCGCAACCGATTGGGCGCGGCCCGGCACGATGGCGCGGCGCGAGGAGCCCAGAACCAGCAGTGCGAACACGGCAGCAACCGCCAGCGCCATCCACAGGGTCACATTGGTCGGGGTGTACCAGGAGATATGATCGCCGAACAGCGCGCTCACCTGGAACTGATCCATCGGGTGGATCGCCAGCTTGGCTTCCGCCGGAGCGAAAATCAGACCCGACACAACTACCAGTGCCAGAGCTGCGAAAAAGAAAATTTTGCCCATCGGTCCGCTTCTCCTGTCGCCGGCGCCTGATCCCGTCGGATCAGTCCCGGTCTTGCGCATTTTTTTCGGCCTCTTCGGCCAGTTTCTCTTTCTGGATCTCTTGCGCGGTGCGAAGCATTGTCTTCACCCCAGCCGCCAGGCCCAGCATTATAAACAGCACCATGAAGATGGGCAGGGTTCCAAACAGGTGGTCCAGCCCGTATCCGATGCCAAAGCCGATCCCCAGACCGGCCACCAACTCAACCACCATCCGCCAGGCCTGATTGGCCAATGAATAGTGTTCATCCGCGCGCGGCTTGGGCTCCTGGGCCTTACGCGCCGCCGAAAGACGCTCCTCCAGCTGCGCCATGCGCTGCTTTTGGTCATCGTCGGTCACGGGCGCCATCCTCACGCGAATTTCTGAGAGGTTGCTAAGGCCCTGAAGCCTAGGAGTCAATTACAAGGATAGAAGATTCATTTTTCAAATAACCAATTGTAATTATACATGAAATTTCCGCCCCACGTTAAACATGCGGATCTGTCGCGCCGCCTGTTAGCGCCAAAGCCCGGTGAATCCCATATTCAACCGAAAGGTTGATTTTATCCGGCATCGGCACTGACAGGCTCTTACCCGGCTTTCCTTTACCGCCGCAGGCGCATAGTCTGCGCCGCGATGTCCAGCGAACTTGATACCGTTTTTGCCGCCCTGGCCGATCCGACCCGGCGCGCGATCCTGACCATGCTTCTTGAGGATGACATGGCGGTAACAGATGTGGCGGAGCCCTTCGAGATGTCGCTTGCGGCAATCTCCAAGCATCTGACCATTTTGACCCGCGCTGGCCTCATCGCCCAGGAAAAGCGCGGCCGGGTCAAATGGTGCAAGCTGCAGCCCGACGCGATGCGGGCCGCTTCAGTCTGGATGCAGGGTTTCGGCCAGTTCGAGCCAGTCAACCTGGATGCGTTTGAACGCTTTCTGGAAACTGAGCTGGCATCACCGGACAGCGACCTGCAAGGCTCCTAGCGAACCACAAAGACCGATGCTTTAGAGTGCCGCACCAGGTAGTTGCCGTGCGACGAAAAGATGTAGTCCATCAGCCGCGGGGCATGGCTGCCCACAACCACCAGGTCGGCGCCAATTTCCTCAACCGTCCGGGCCAGAATGGAATCCACCTCTGCGGCCACGTCGTTCGAGTGGACTGAAATCCCCTCTACTTTCACGCCCTCTGTCCGCTCGGCGATCTTCTCTTCGACCCGGCGTGCCAGCGAGACGACAACATCTGCAGCATCCCCGCCATCCAAGGTTTCGTCCGTATGGGCTCCGGTCACATTCACCAGAGTCAGCCGCGCGCCCTCAATCCTGGCCATTTCCATCGCCACATCCATGGCCTTTGGCACCGGATCAGGCAGACGCAGGTCTATTGGCACCATGATGTGCTTGAACATCTCACGCTCCTTACTACCCGAGCGCGTTCCCTGCCCACTACGGTAACGGCCGCACAGCGGCGCGCCTTGATGTCCATCAAGACAAAGGGCTCAGACCTTGGCACGCCGCGGCTTGGCGTCCCCTTCCATCAGCATCAATAATGCCACTACAGACATCGCTACACCGATCAGCACCATGCCCGGAGGCGCTCCGCGGCCCAGGGCAATCTCCCACAGGATCACCCAGCTGGGGGTCAAATATGTATAGGCCATCACCTTGGCCGAGGGCAGCCGCAGGGTTGCATATTGCAGCAGCACGAAGGTGGCGGAACTCGCGCAAACGGCCAAGTAGAACAGACCTACCCACACGATCAACGGCAGCCCGGCCCAATCCGTCGCAGTGATATCGCTCCAGCCAAAGACCAGCAGAACAGCGGCGCCCGCAATCAGCATCCCAAAGGTGAATGGCAGTGCGGGTTCGCCCCGGTTCAGCTTGCGCACCATGGGTGTGTAAATGGCATGCAGAACACAGCCCCAGAAATAGACGATTTCTCCCCTGCCGATCTCAAAGGCCAGAAGAGTCCCGAAATCCCCCCGGACGATCACCCAAACCGCGCCTGCGGCGCCAATGGCCAGCGCCAGCGCCATCCAGCTGGACGTGACCTGCCGCAGCAGCAGCCAGCCAAAACCGGCACTCATCACTGGAACCAGGGTAAAGACCGCTGCGGCACTCACTGCCGCCGCGGTTTGCAATCCATAGAACATCAGCACGAAATAACCCGCAAACAGCCCGCCAAGGACAGCAAAGCGCCAAGGTGCGCGGTAGTCCTCGCGGCGCAGCCCGCGCGTAGCCAGGACAGCCGAGCCGATAACTACCGCGGCGATCAGAAACCGGGCCGCATTCAGCGCTGCCGGGGCGATTTCATTCGCCACCATCACGCCGAGCGAAAACGACCCGGCCACCAAGGCCGAAAATGCCAGCATTGCCAAATGGCCCCGCAGTGCCTCGCTCACAGCTGCCAATCCTTCACCTGCTCCTTGAGGAACTTGAGGAAAGCCTGAACTTTGGTGGTCCTGTGCAGATCCACATGGGTCACCAGCCAAAGCGTGCCTTCCCATTCTTCCAGCGGTGCCATCATCTCTACCAGGTCCGGCTGACGGCGGGCTTCCCAGGCCGCCATGAAACCGATGCCCGCCCCGCTGCGCACCGCCTCCTGCATGGTGAACCCATTGGTGCAGCGGAAGGAAATCGCCTCCTTCGGTGCATGTTCCCGCAGCCAGCGTGAAAACGGCGCCCGGCTGGACTCGTCATCGTGGCCGATAAAGCGGTGGTTCGGGAAGTCTGCCACCCCCTTGAGCTCCCCGTAGCGCTCCACATAAGCCTTGGAGGCGTACAGCCCCACTTGCTGCTTCATGAAAGGCTGCACCACATTGTCGGGCTGATCCGGCGCGTTGCCTGCGCGGATCGCCACATGTGCCTCGCCGTATTCCAGCCGGAACAGACGATCGCCGGTCAGATAGCGGATCAGCAATTCAGGGTGCATGTCCTGAAACTCTTTCAGCGCAGGCACCATCATCGGCGCAAATGAGGCCAGCGAGGTCACAACCAGCTCGCCCGAGACATCATCGCCCTGCCCCTTCAGCCGCCCGACCAGCTGGCTGAACTGGTCATCCGTCGCCTGTGCCACCCGTAGAAGGTCCTGTCCGGCTTCGGTCGGCGTGTAACCGCGGGCGTGACGCTGGAAAAGCTTTACTCCCAGACGGGCCTCAATCGCATCAATATGGCGGATCACCGTGGCATGGTGCACGCCCAGCACTTCAGCTGCGCCGCTCACCGTGCCCATCCGGGCCACCTGATAGGCGGTGCGGACTTCATCCCAGTTTTCCATTGCGGCCTCCCTGCCTGCTCAAGGCTTCTTGCGCACCAGCGCACAATTCATGTTGAGTTACCGGCGTTGCGTTCAAAAATGCAATAACCCAAATTCCTGACAGCAACAAGCACAGGAACATGAAAATGACCCGCACCGTTCTCCATATCGACTCTTCCGCCCGCGCCGAAGGCTCTGTCTCCCGCGACCTCTCGGCACAGATTGTATCCCGCCTTGACGCCGCAAACGTGATCCGCCGCGACCTCGCCGTCCCGCTGCCGCTGCTGGATGGCCCCTGGGTCGGCGCCAACTTCACCCCCGCCGATCAGCGCAGCGATGAACAGAAACAGCTGCTTGCGCTGTCCGACTCGCTGGTTGAGGAGCTGAAGCAGGCGGACACCATTGTGATCGGCTCGCCGATCTACAACTTTTCGGTGCCCTCCACCCTGAAGGCCTGGATCGACCTGGTGGCCCGCGTCGGCCTCACCTTCCAGTACACCGAAAACGGCCCTATCGGCCTCCTGGAAGGCAAGCGCGCCATCATCGCGGTGGCCTCTGGCGGCACCCAGGCCGGTTCCGACATCGATTTTGCCACCACCTACCTGCGCCATGTGCTCGGGTTCATCGGCATCACCAATGTCGAGATCGTGGCCGCAGACGCCATGTCTATTGATGCCGACGGGGCGCTTGCCAAAGCCAAAACCCAGATCGAGGCCCTGGCCGCCTGACTCTCTCCTCTGAAGATGCCGCCAGCCCATCACGGGCTGGTGGTTTTTTACGTTTTGCTCTGCCCGAGTCGCCGTGCAAGTCTGCCTGAAACATCTTTTCAGTAGCGGGCAGTGTGATGAAGAAGATCGGCATTCTCGGCGGCGTTGGCTGGGCCTCCACCCTCGACTACTACCGCGCCATCTGCGAGGGCGCCGGGCGGTTCTTTGCAGACCGCGGCGCGGGCTCTCCGCTGCCGGTGCCGCCCATCACCATCGAATCCGTTGTCCAGGCACAGACCCGCGCCTTGCGAGGCCGCCCCGGAGACGAGGCCAGCTGGGCGGCCTTCGATGCTGTCTTCCGCGAAGCCATGCTGACGCTTGAGCGCGCCGGCTGCGATTTCGCCGTGATCGCCTCCAACACGCCGCATGCAAGGCTGCACGCCATCCGCGACGGGGTGATGATGCCCATTGTCAGCATCTTCGACGCAACCGCCGAAGCGACAGCGCAGACCGGCGCTGCAAATGCGCTGGTGCTTGGGACCGCTGTCACCATGCAGGCCCGCAACTATGCCGCTGTGCTGGCAGAGCATGGGATCAACGCCAATGACACCCTGCCGGAGACTGACATTGCCGAGATGCAAGCCATGATCGACGAGGACTTTCACGGCGGCGCCTCCGCAGCGGCCCAAGACCGCCTGCTGCGCTTCTGCAGCAAACACGCCCGGCCCGGCACCGCCATTCTGCTGGCCTGCACCGAGCTGCCGCTGGCCTTTCCCGATCACATCGACGACGTGAGCTTCGAGGCCAGCGGTTTTCTATTTGTAAACCCATCAGCAGCGCATGTGGCTGCGGCGCTGGCCCTGGCGCTTGAAAATGAACGGGGTGCTTAAACCCAGTTCACCTCAACGCCCGCCTTTTCAAAGAACGCCATCACGTCGGCGCGCCTCATAGACACCGTGCGGTCATTAACCAGCGGATGCATATAGATCACGTCCGCTTCCTGCGCGACCGCATCCATGAAGAAGGTGACCCCCCTCTCTGCGCCGTTGAACATCGCCAGCGGGCTGACCGCGCCGGGGCGGATGCCGAGGTTCTCCAGCAGCCGGTCCGCCGAGCCGAACGACAGGTTGCCGATGCCCAGCTCTGCGCCCAGCGCTTTCAGGTCGATCTCGCGGTCCTGCTGCAGCGTCACCAGGTAGTTCCGCTTTTTCTTGTCCCTGAGGTAAAGGTTCTTGGTCCGCAGCGCGTTTTCGCCCGGCACCATGAACTGGTCCTCGACGGCCTTGGAGTCCTCTACTGTTCGCAGCGGCACATGGGTGTGCAGGATATAGGGAATGCCCCATTCATCCAGCTGCGCCAGCAGCGCGTCCGAGGAGACAGGCAGGCTGTCCTGATAGGCAGATGAGGCATCCATGATCTTACTCCGCAAACCGTTTCCGAATTTCAGAGCAGATCGCGCGGAACCGCAGGGAAATGCAAGGGGCCGAGCGCCCCCTGCAGGTCCTTTTGCGTCACACAGGCCTTAGGCTTCGGCGAAATCGGCCCGCCGCGCTTCTTCGTAGTGGTCGAAACCAGTGCTGAACCAGCCGGTGCCGCGAGTGTGGCTGGCCAGCGTGTTGCACAGCTCATCCTGCGCTGCCATCGGCAAGAGTGTTTCGAACACATCCCAGCCGGCCACGCCGTCTTCGGCCTCAAAGCCCAGGATCTGCCCCTTCATGCCGCTGACCACCGGCACCAGCCCGCCGGTGAACACCGACGGCACATGGATCTGCACCCGCATGATCGGCTGCAGCAAGGTTGCGCCGGCCTCAGCCATGGCTTCACGCACCGCATTTTTTCCCGCGGTGCGGAACGCATAGTCGGAACTGTCCACCGAGTGGTGCTTGCCGTCCTTCAAAGTCACGCAAACATCCACAACCGGATGGCCGTTCAGCCCCTGCGCCAGCGCCTCGCGCGCGCCGGCCTCAACCGAGGGAATATAGTTCTTGGGCACCGCACCGCCCTTCACAGTCTCCTCGAACACAAAGCCGCTGCCGCGCGGAAGCGGCTTCATTTCGATCACCACATCGGCAAATTGCCCGGCACCACCGGACTGTTTGCGGTGGCGATGGTGGATCTGCACGCTTTTGTTGATGGTCTCGCGCAGGGCTGGCGGCACCATCTCCTCTTCGACCTCCACCCCGAACTCTTCTTTCAAGGTTTTCTTGATACGGCGCATGTGCAGCGGCCCCTGCAGGCTCAGCAAAGCATGGCCGCTGGCCTCGTCCTGGCTGACCTCGAGTGCCGGGTCAATTTCCGCCAGCCGCTCCAGCGCGCCCGACAGCCGGGCGTCGTCGCGGTCATGTACCGGGGTGATCACCCGCCGGAAGGTAGATGGCCGCGGCTGCGCCCAGTCCGGCAATGGCGCCGCGCCGTCCGGCCCATAGGCATAGCCCAGGTTCAGATGGTCCGACTTCACCGCTTGCCCCACGTCGCCGGCATCCAAATGGCCATTGGAGCCTCCTGCAACACCGCTCAACGAGCCGAGCGCTGCGCCGCCCACCGGCACGCCATTGCCAACCTCAGTGCCCATGGCACGCACCAGCACCGTCTTACCCAGATGCTTCACCAGATCGGCCATGCAGCCAACCGCTACAACCTCGCCGTCCTGCGACAGCCGCTCCAGCGCCGCCCCTACGTCCGGCGCCTCATGGCGCAGCGACTTCATCAACCGCATGATGCCGTTCTTGTGCTCGGCTGAGCCCATCAGCGCCGGTATCAGGTCGTTATGCTGCAGCACCTTGGTGGCCACATCATAGACCTCCTCCGCCATCACCTGCTGATCCTCGATCAGCTCCTCCAGCAGCGCGTCGTCAAAATCGGCCAGCGCCTCCAGAAGTTCGGTGCGCGCTTCCTGCTCGCGCGCATACATCGCCACCGGCAGCTCGATCAGCGCCGAGGGTTTACCCTCCTGATACTGCCAAGCGCGTTCCGAAATCAGATCCACAGCACCCACAACCTGGCCTGCCTCACGGATCGGCACCTGCCGCAGAATGATGTTGTGGCTGCAATAGGCCTGAAGCGCGGCGACGATCTCCGCCACCCGGTCTGCTGCCTGGTCCATGCGGTTGACAAAAATAAAGGCGGGGATGCCCGCCTCCTCCAGTTTGCGCAAATACGGCGCGCTCAGCACCGCAGCGCCGGCGTCAGCCGGTACGCAGAGGACGGCAGCGTCGCTGGCGGCCAGCGCCGGGCCAGCTTGCGAAAGATTGTCGGCACCGCCAGCAATGTCGATGGCGGCCCAATCCTCGCCCATGAATGAAAAAGGCTGCAAAGCGGCGACGCCTGCAACCTCCTGCCGTTTGCCCGCGGCACTGTCCAGATTGGCCAGCGCCGTCGCCAGCGTAGACTTGCCGGACTGCGACGGTCCCAGAATAGTGAAAACGCGCATGTTCTCTAATCCTCCCATGGCTGATACGGCTGCCCGGTGAGGAGCGCAGACGCCGAGGTCCGCGTGACGTGCCTGTGCTGAAGATCTGCCTCGGATGCTCTTCCAAGCGGCCCGGCCGGTGAGTGGACGGCAAGTGCCAGAGTTCCGATGCTGCCCAAGCCACCCCCTTTGAGTCAAGCGTGCAGACGGCTTAGTTGCGCCATTACCTGCTCATATTTGACGCCTAAACCGTCAGTTTCCCCTCACCGTGCTTCCGCCGCCCGCTAAGCTGGCATCATGAAGATCACGCGCAGCACACCAGAGCAGCTGATCCTCGCCGACACGCCGTGGCTCATCGGGATCATGCTTGCCTTGTTCATCCTCGTCTTCACCGGCGCAGGCCTGGGCATGCTCAGCCAGAGCGGCGATCAGTTCTGGCCCGGCCTGCTGTTTACCCTGTTCGGAGGCGGCATGGGCGCCGCGGGCTTCTGTGCCTTTGTGCGCCGGGTGCAAGTGATCCTCGACCGCCCCGGCGGCTCCATTGTGATCCGCCGCCAATCGGTCTTCGGCTACAGCGAAGTGGAGCACCGCTTGGCCGACCTCTCGCACGCCGAGCTGGAAGCCACCACCAGCCGCAGCGAGGGCCGCACGCGCACCCTCTACCGCCCGGTACTGGTGCTGGATAGCGGCATGAGTGCGGGCCGCCACCCGGTGGTCGAAGCCTTCACCAACACCCGCGGCCCGCAGCGGCTGGTGGATGCGGTCAATGCATGGCTGCCGGCCT
>JBFOLS010000664.1:0-2315 GCA_040830225.1 Leisingera sp. | reverse complement strand
TGACCCAATGCCTACCCGTATTCTGTTTGTCTGCCTAGGAAACATCTGCCGCTCGCCGGCCGCCGAGGGCGTGTTCCGCGTACTGTGCCCGGAGGCGGAGACCGACAGCGCAGGCACTGCCTCCTATCACGTGGGCGAGCCGCCCTACGGCCCGATGCAGGCCGCCGCACGGGGGCGCGGCCTGGACATCTCGGACCTGCGCGCACGGCAGTTCCGCCGCGCGGATTTTGAGGGTTTCGACCTGATCATCGCCATGGACGCCAGCAATCTGGAAAACATCGAAGCGCTGCGCCCGGCAGGGAGTGAAACGCCGGTGCACCTGTTCACGGATTATGCAGCCGGGACCGGCGCGGACCATGTGCCGGACCCGTATTACACCCGTGACTTTGACGGCTGCCTGGACCTGATCGAGACCGCGGCCCAGGGCCTCAGAACCGCGCTCTGATCACTCCCCGATCACCCGGAAGCCGCCCGCCAGGAACGGCATCTGCTGCACCGCCGGATCGATCATCTGGGTCTGCACCAGGCGCCGCACTGTCTCGGCCACATCACGCGGCACCCGGTCCGCCCAATCGGCAGCTGTGAACAGTGAAATCGTCCGCGACATCTCGCCAAAGGGCAGCGGGAAGGCGTCGATCTCGCCGTGGAAGCGCCCGGCGCGCATGAAGCCCAGAGGCGTGGTAATGGCCCAGCCGATCCGCCGCGCCACCATCGCCATCAGGGCCAGATGCGAGCCGACCTCGAACCTATCCTCGAACTCCAGCTTCTGGCGTGCCAGCAGCCCCTCGATCTGCTGCGAAATCAGCTGCTCGCGCGCATACCGCAGGAAGGGCAGGTCCCGCAGCTGTTCCGCCGCCTGCGCTGCATCGCTGAGGGCGCCTTTGGGCGCCACCAGGATGAAGGGGTCGCGCACCAGCGGGTATTCCACCAGGCCCTCGTGCAGTTCGCCGGTGGTGGCGGCGACGGCAATATGCAGCTCGCGCGCTTCCATCGCCCGCACGATGTCATGGCTGGAAGCGGTGATCATCTTGAAGCGGCATTGCGTGAGGCTGTCGGCCAGAATGGTGGCCAGCCGCGGCGTCAGGTCGTTGTCGAAATCATCGATCAGCCCGATCGACAGCGCCTGCAGGTGGGTCAGGTCCATCACCGTCAGCTCGCTTTGGGCCAGCCGCAGCTCGCCCAGAACCGCCTCGGTGCGGGCCAGGAAGCTGCGCCCTGCCGCGGTCAGCACCATCGGCCGGCGGCCATGATCGATCAGTTCGCTGTCCAGCGCCTTCTCAAGGTTGCGCATCTGCTGGCTGACCGCAGGCTGGCTCAGCCCTGTCATTTCGGCCGCCTGGGCCACCGATCCGGTCTTTGCCAAAGCTTCGAACACTTCCAGCCCGCGCAGGGTAACGCCCTTGATCAACATCTGAACTGCTCCAATACCTTGCGCCGTTTTTTCAACCTTGCGGCAGGGCGGTCAAGAGGGCAAAGCGCCCTGCGCCGCCGCTTGCAAAAATGCCGCAGAGAAAATGCATCAAAACAAAAAGGCGCCCGCTGGGGGCGCCATGGAAATTCAATCTGAACCGGCGGCTCTCAGCCGCAGCTGCGGGCGGCGCGGTCGCCGAACAGCTTGTAGCGCTCCCACAGCCGCTCGTCGCCGCGGTTGGAGGACTGGCGCACCACCTGCGCCTGATGCGGGTCGCCGAACCATTTCGAGACCGTCTTGCGTTCAGAGGCCGTCAGGCTGCGGTTGGCAACTTTCTGGATGCAGTTGCAGAGCGAGGGGGTGGCGGCGTTACGGTCCGACTGGCGGCAGGCGCGCTCAATTGCGCCGGCTTCGGCCTCAGCCGGTGCCATCAGGCCCAGGGTTCCGGCGCAAAGCGCCGCGGTGAGGAGGAGTTTCATCTGTCTCGTGCCCCGTATCTTGCAAAGCGGGTCTGGTGCCCGCGGAACTGCCCGCACTATGCCGCAAGCGGCAGCGCGTTTCAATCTTGGTAAACGGGGTGTTCATGCATGCTGGAGCGCCGCGCCGGCGGCCCTCCAGCGTTGCCGGTCTTAGGCCTGGTTCGGCCCGCGCATCGCGCGCACGGCTTGGCGCACGGCTTTCCAGTCTGCCGCCTCATCCTCCTTGCCGGCCTCTTCGCAGGCGCGCATTTTCTGCGCCGCCTCCGCTTCGGCCTTGTCGCCATGCGCGGCATAAAGCGCGCGGGCATATTCACTGGCTTTGATGGCATCCATACGGGTCGTCCTCCTTTACTGTGGCTCCCGCCAGAGGTCTGCGCGTTTCGCGGAATGAGAGGAGTATAGCGCATTTCGGAGCGTTGCGCAGG
>JBFOLS010000663.1:0-2505 GCA_040830225.1 Leisingera sp. | reverse complement strand
CACACGGGACACCTCAGAGCCTAGGAGAGGTCGTACGCGCGCGCGTCGTAGAGGTCTGACGCCTCCCTCGCCACAAGCCGCTCATGTATTAAACCTCAGGTTCAATACCGCCAAGGGTCCCGCCCTGCCGGTTGCGCGTCTTGCCGTCTGTCTCTCTCCTGCCCGTTCCGTGTCTGGCTGCCGTTATGGGGTGGCGGCGCCGCCGGGGTGGAGATGGGATGGGCATCGCCCATGCAGAAAGCTCGAGCCTTGCGCGCTCCGGGTGCCAGACCGGACCCCTGTTCCAGGTGCCGGGGGTGTCAGGCCCGGCGGGTGATCATGACCGGGCCCAGTCTGGCTGAGAGGGGTAAATTCTGCGTGGGCAGGGCGTGCGGTGAGGGCGCAACAGTCCGGCTCACCCCGGTTCCGCCGGGCAGAGTGTTAAACCTGCAAAACAAAAACGCCCCCGCCAATCGGCAGGGGCGTCTTGGGGCCGGGCGTGCGGAGAGGGAGGAGGATCCGTCAGCCGGCCGGAATGATCACTTGCCGTAGACGTGCTCGCGGGCGGCGCCGGGGATGGCGCAGCGGCTGAGGCCGATGTCGGCCAGATCGCGGGCGGACAGCGCGCGCAGGGCGTGGACGGTTGCCTTGTATTCGCGGCGCAGCTTCCAGTTCCGGTACAGGCCGGCGGCTACCGCCATCAGGCGGGCGGGGAAGCCGGCGGAAACCGGTGCGGAGAGAGTTGAATAAGCCATTGTTCTTGTTTCCTTTGCATCAATGCCGGGACGTGCCCCCGGCAGCCGATGGATCTGTTCGTCTGAAGTGAAAAGGAGATAAGGGCTGGCCGGAGCCGGAACAACGCACGCATCGGTCTGGCAGCTATGCCGCTGCCGCATAGCACATTCGCGTGAGCGTTCTTGAAGCGCGCAAAAGAAAACGCTCCCGCCGGATGGCAGGAGCGTCTTGGCCCGGACACGAAGGAGGAGGAGGAGAGGAGCGTCCGGGAAAAGGAGAATTCTTAGCCGTAGACGTGCAGGCGCGCGATGTCGGCGATGTCGGAGCGGCGCACACCGATGTCGGAGAGCTCGTGGTCGGTCAGCGCGTCCAGCTCGTTGTAGGTGCGCTGGAATTCGCGGGCCTTCATCCAGGAAACGATCACGCCTTCAAAGGCGGAGCGGATGCGGGCGGTCAGGGAGAAGCCGGCGGAAGCGGAGAGAACATGTGCCATCGTTAAGTTCCTTGTCTCATTTGGGCCGGGCCTATTCCCGGCGGTCTGTCTTACGGTCCGTTCAGTGACAGGACTGAGATAGGATGCGGGGCTGATTCCAACAACTGACGGTTCGGTCTGCCCGCTATGCAGCGGCTGCAAGGGGACTTGCCAGCCGGTTAACCGCCCGGCCCCGGCCTAAGCCGCCCCAAACGAAAAACGCCCCCGGTTTCCCGGAGGCGTTTTCCAAAGTCTGTATCAAAGAGGCTTAGTCGCGCTCTTCGACGATCTGAACCAGGTGCGGGATCGAGTTGACCATGCCGCGGACCGAAGGAGTGTCCTCCAGCTCACGGGTCTTGTGCATCTTGTTCAGGCCCAGGCCGACCAGGGTCGCACGCTGCTTGGCGGGGCGGCGGATCGGCGAGCCGATCTGCTTGACGACGATGGTTTTTGCCATGTCTCTCTACTCCTTACGCTTCAGCTTCGGCAGCTGCCGGCGCTTCGTCCCGCTTGGGCAGGATGTCAGCAACCTTTTTGCCGCGGCGCTGAGCCACCGAGCGCGGGCTCTGCTCTTTCTGCAGGCCGTTCAGGGTGGCGCGGATCATGTTGTAGGGGTTCTGCGAACCGATCGACTTCGAAACAACGTCTTTGACGCCCAGCATTTCGAAGACAGCACGCATCGGACCACCTGCGATGATACCGGTACCTTCCGGTGCGGTGCGCATCACGACCTTGCCGGCGCCGTGGCGGCCGTTCATGTCGTGGTGCAGGGTGCGGCCTTCTTTCAGCGGCACACGGATCATCTGACGCTTGGCCTGCTCGGTCGCCTTGCGGATCGACTCGGGCACTTCTTTCGCCTTGCCCTTGCCAAAGCCCACGCGGCCTTTCTGGTCGCCAACAACAACCAGGGCTGCGAAGCCAAAGCGCTTACCGCCTTTTACGGTTTTCGACACGCGGTTGATCGCGACCAGGCGATCTGCGAATTCCGGTGCCTCTTCACGCTCGCGGCGGGGGCCGCGGCGGTTTTCACGTTCTGCCATCAGGCATTCCTTTCATAGGGCGCTCAGGCGCCTGTTTTCTCAATCCTTGGTGAGAACCGGGCCAAAGCCCGGCCTCCCGGATCATCGGGACGGTCCCGGGGGACCGCCCGCAAGAGATTAGATCTTCAGGCCGCCTTCACGCGCAGCGTCGGCCAGAGCCTTCACCTTGCCGTGGAACAGGAAGCCGCCGCGGTCGAAGTAGGCTTCGGTCACGCCAGCCGCTTTCGCGCGCTCGGCGATCAGAGCACCAACTTTGGTCGCTGCTTCGACGTTGTTCTT
>JBFOLS010000662.1:0-5600 GCA_040830225.1 Leisingera sp. | reverse complement strand
CTGCATGCGGACATAGCGGTCCGATTGCAGGTTGATCCGGTGCAGCAGCTCGTTGGTCAGGCTGCGGTCGGCGGCGGCATAGAGCGCTGCGTGGTATTCCGAGTTCAGGGACCCCCACTTGGCAACCTGATCTGCGGCATAGGAGTCTTCCAGCTTGTCCAGGATCTTCTGGCACTGCGCGAAATCGGCTTCCGTCATTCTGGGAATAGCCTCACGGAACAGTTCGACTTCCAGCAGGACGCGGAGTTCGAAGATCTCGCCGATTTCCCGCAGCGAGTGTTTGGTCACCGTTGCGCCGCGGTTGTTGGCAAACTGCACCAGCCCTTCGGCATCCAGCCGCTTCAACGCTTCGCGGATCGGCATGCGGGAAACGTCGTACTCCTCGGCCAGAGCTTCTTGCCGGATGGTTTCGCCCTCCGACAGTTCACCGCTCAGGATACGCTCGCGGATGTCGCTTGCGATCACTTCGGGAAGGCTTTGCCTGGATACTGCTCTGCGGCCGGCCATGTGGTATCACTCTGCTTTTTCTGAATTTTGGATACAGAGGCAGCATAGCGTGCGTGTGCAGGGAAAAAAAGGCGTGGACGCGCAGGGGCACCCTGCACGGCAGCTTTCTTCAGAACCGGGCAGCAGAGAAGGCGTCCAGGCTGACAGGGGGCGGCCGCCTGTGCAACAGGCTGGAAACCAGTTCGGCAGTGCCGGCCGACTGGGTCAGCCCAAGGTGGCCGTGGCCGAAGGCATAGATCACCCCCGGAGCTTTGGCGGAGCGGCTGATCACCGGCAGGCTGTCCGGCAGCGAGGGGCGGAAGCCCATCCATTGCGTGCCGCCTTCCGTCTTGAGGTCCGGCAGAAAGTGTCCGGCTTTCTGCAGCAGGATATCGGCCCGCTTGTAATTGGGCGGGAGATTCAGCCCACCAAGCTCGACCGCGCCGCCAACACGGATCCCGTTGCCGATCCGGGTGACCACAAAGCCGTGGCCGCCAAAGGTCAGATGTGTCTTAAGGCCGAAGGCGCCCGGGGGCAGGGTGGTGTTGTAACCGCGCTCTGTTTCCAGCGGGATGCGGTCGCCCAGTGTGCGGGCAAGACGGCCTGAAAAGGCACCGCAGGCGACAATGGCGGCAGGCGTTCTGCGGAGGCCCTTTGCGGTGGTTACGAGTACGCCCTCTCCGCCCTGCTGCAGGGCGGTGGTATCGACAGTTTCGATGGTTCCCCCTGCAGCGGTAAAGGCCCGTGCAAGATGCTGTGTCCACAGTTCCGGGTCCACCGTGTTCATCCATCCGGGCGTGAACCCTGCGTGGGTGAAGCACGGGTCAATGCCAGGCTGCACTTCGGCGATGGCCCCGGGGCAGCTGAGGAGTTCGAAGCTGATCCCCTTCTGCTTGCGCAATTCCCACCCCGGCAGGCTGGCCTGGAATTCGCGCTCGCCCTGGTAAAGCTGCAGCTGGCCTTCCCGGCGCATGAGGTGTTCACCGTCCACGCGTTTGATTTGCCGCTCCAAAGCCGCCCGCGACAGTTCCATCAGGCTGGCCTGGGCGGAAACGGAGGCTTGATAGCGGCCGCGCCAGCTGGCCCGCCAGAAACGCAGCATCCAAGGGGCGATCTTCAGGGCATATGCTGGTGGAATGGAGAGCGGACCTAAAGGGTCCAGCAGCCATTTCGGCGCCTTGCGCATGATGCCGGGGGTGGCAAGCGGCACGATGTCGGTAAAGGCAAAGGCGCCTGCGTTTCCAGCCGAAGCCCCTGCCGCAACCCCAGTGCGGTCCAGAACGCAAACAGATTTGCCAGCGGCCTGAAGCTCCAGTGCGATGCTGATGCCGATGATGCCCGCGCCGATTACGATGACGCTGTTGTCTGCGGATGTGTGCATTTCGAACCTGAAGTTATGTTCTGCAGCCAGAGACTGCTGTTGATCAGGGGCCGCTGGGCGGCCCCTCAAATCTATAATTGTCAGGTGCGGATCCCGTGTTTGAACGGATCCTGCGGGTCGAAGATCAGCTTGCTTTCGGCCATGACAAAGGCCTGGCCGGTAATACTTGGAAGCACACCGCCATTCGGTCCCGGCTGATAGGCGAGCCGGTAAGGGCTGCCGATGATGCTTTCCTGCAGGATCTCCTCGCCCGGCGCCAAGCGGCCGTCCGCCGCCAGGCACGCGAGCCGCGCCGAAGAGCCGGTGCCGCATGGCGAGCGGTCATAGGCGTTGTCGGGACACAGCACGTAATTCCGGCTGTGCGCGCTGGGCGCCTGCGCCGGGCCGTAAAAAATGATGTGGTCAATCTCTCCGCCGTTTTTCCCTTCTATGCCTTGAGCTTTCAGCGCATTTCGCACGGATATGGCCGCATCGTTCAACTGGCGCAGGTTGTTCGGCGAAACCTCAACCGGGCTGTCATCCACGATGAAGAACCAGTTGCCGCCAAAGGCTACGTCTCCGGTTACCGTTCCGAACCCTTCGGTCTCTGCCTGCACGGCTTTTCTGCTGCGGTAGCTTTCGACATTGCGCACAGTGACCGTGCTGGAGCCCTGCAGGGTGGCTTCGACGATCCCGGCAGGGGTTTCGATCTTGTGGGTGCCGGGGGTGATCCGGCCGAGATGCGCCAGGGTTGCGGTCAGACCGATGGTGCCGTGCCCGCACATGCCCAGTACCGCTTCGGCGTCGAAATAGATCACCCCGGCGGCACAGTCCGGGTCGGTGGGTTCCACCAGCAGCGCTGCAACCATGGCTTCCTGCCCGCGCGGCTCCAGCATCACCGAGCGGCAGAAGGTGCGGTGTTCGGCTGCCAGCCTGCGGGCGCGCTCGTCCAGAGGCCCCGATCCAAGATCGGGGCCGCCATCGAGGATAACCCGCGTGGGCTCCCCTCCTGTATGGCTGTCGATTACATGCATTCGGCAATCACTCCCCCTTGCCGGGACCAGCTGGCAAACCAGGCCTTAAACTGCTTCAACTGCGCCTCGCAGTATTTGGCCTGCGACGGGCTGAGTGCATCTGTTTCGTTGAAATGCTGGTCATAGCCGGGGTGCCCCTCCAGCGTCATCATGTGCTTGAAGTAGAGCACAAGATCGACGCCTACATCAAAGCTTGCCAGTACTTCAAAGGCATCTGCCAGTTCACGGGCGCGCAGGTCCGCTTCGGCATTGCCCTCAGCCGCAAGGCGCGACAGGGCCACCTGAAGCAGGACCTCCTTGGGGAGGATGGTGCCGATGCCGGTGATGGCCCCAACTGCCCCGCATTTGGCAAAGCCGTAGTAAACCTCGGTGTCCACACCAACCATCAGGATCACATCGTCATCCTGCGAGGTGATGTGCTCGGCGGCGTAGCGCAGGTCCGGCTTCTGGCCGAATTCCTTGAAGCCGATGAGGTTCTTGTGCTCTGCCCGCAAGGCAAAGAACAGGTCAGCCTTGGTTGAGTAGCCGTAATAGGGGGAGTTGTAGATGATCGCCGGAATATCCGGTGCGGCATCCAGGATGGCCTTGAAGTGGTTGCGCTGGGCCTCGATTGACGAGCCGCGAGACAGCACGCGCGGGATCACCATCAGGCCGGCGGCGCCGACTTCCTGTGCATGGGCTGCATGGGCCGCGGCGGATTTGGTATTGATCGCGCCTGTGCCGACCACCACCGGGACGCCCGCCTGGACCAGGCGAGTCACGCCTTCCATGCGCTGGGCGTCGGTCAGCAGCGGCCAGTCGCCGCAGGAGCCGCAGTATACAACAGCGGACATGCCGGCATCCATCATGTCCTGGCCGCGTTTGACCAGCGCGTCATAGTCGGGGGTGCGGTCTGCCTTGCAGGGGGTCAGAAGGGCCGGAATGGTTCCAGCAAACACGCTTGAATTCATGGGTATCTCCATTTCAGGGAAAAGGCAGGCGCGCAGGCGCTGCCCCGGGGTTATTTCACTTTTGCGAGGAAGCGCTGCAGGTGTTCGGACCGGGGGCTGCCGAACAGCTCCTGGGGAGGGCGGATTTCTTCCATGATGCCCTGGTGGAAGAAGGCAACGCGGTCGGACACCTCGCGTGCAAAGCCCATTTCATGGGTGACGCAGATCATCGTCATGCCTTCGTCCGCCAGCAGCCGCATGGTATCGAGCACTTCGCCCACAAGCTCTGGGTCCAGCGCCGAGGTGGCCTCGTCAAACAGCATGTATTCGGGCTCCATCGCCAGGGCACGTGCGATGGCCAGACGCTGCTGCTGGCCGCCGGACAGTGCGCTGGGATAGGCGTTCAGTTTTTCGCCAAGCCCGACGTGTTTAAGCTGATGGGCCGCGATCTCGCGGGCTTCGCGCTTGGACTTGCCTTTGACGATGCGTGGTGCCAGGGCCACATTTTCCAGTGCGGTCAGATGCGGAAAGCTGTTCCATTGCTGGAACACCATGCCCAGCTTCTGCCGCAGCTTGTTGATGTCTGTGCCCTTGGCGTGCACGTCAGTGCCATCGACGCCGATCTGGCCCTTCTGGATAGGTTCCAGGCCATTGATGCAGTAAAGCAGGGTCGACTTGCCCGAGCCGGAGGCGCCGATCACGCTCAGCACCTCGCCCTTGGCCACGTCGAGGTTGATGCCTTTGAGGACGTGCAAGGAACCGAAGTATTTGTGCAGATCGCGGATTTCGATCATTGGGCCCACCTTTGTTCAAGCCGCGCCGCATAGCGCGAAACCGGATAGGAAAGTGCGAAGTAGAACGCACCAGCGAGTGTGAGGATCAGGAAGGGCTCCTGAGTGCGGGTAATGAGGATCTGGCTGGCCTTCAGAAGCTCGACATAGCCGAGGACAGAAACCAGGGCGCTGTCCTTCATCACGCCCAGTGCCACCCCGACCCAGGCCGGGAACACGGCGCGCCCGCCAATCGGCAGCACCACGTGCCGCAGGTCCTGCCAGTAGCTCATCCCGAGGCTGCGGGCGGCTTTGCGCATCGGGGTGCCAACTGCTTCGATGCCGCCGCGGGCGACATTCGCCACCAGTGCCGCGGTGTAAATGGTTAGGATGGCAACGCCGGAGGCAAAGGGATCCAGGTTCAGCCCGATGATCGGAGCAAAGTTGTAGAACAGCACAAGCTGGATGATCAGCGGCACCGAGCGGAAGGCATCCAGGACCGGCGACAGCGTCAGTGCTGCAGCCAGCTTGCCTTCGTGCAGGAGCCACCCGAAAACCGCGCCCAGCAGCGTGCCGATGCCGATGGACAGAACCGAGATCAGCAGCGTGCGCCAGGCGGCTTCTGCCAGGAACCCCAGATCGCTCAGCTGAAAGCCGGTGAAGAAGGTTGCGGTGTCTTGCATGGGATCCTCCTCAGTACCGGAACAGCCGCAGGGCCAGCAGGCGTGAAGAGCCAAGGATGATCTTGACGATCACGTAGTAGATCACTGCGGTGACGGCGAAATATTCAAAGATGCGGAAGGTGCGGCTGGCAAAGAACTGGGTCTCGCCGCTGAGCTCACGGAACCCTACCAGCATCCCCAGCGAGGACATCAGCACCGCCCAGACCATTTGATTGGTGATCGGGTGATAGACGATGCGGAATACCTGCGGGATCACGATGCGGGTGTAGGCCTGCCAGGCATTCATTCCCAGCGAACGGGCGGCGTTGATCTGTGTTGCAGGCACGGCCTGGAAGCCG
>JBFOLS010000661.1:0-2653 GCA_040830225.1 Leisingera sp. | reverse complement strand
GACTGAGGCTGCGCGGGCGGAGATCACCGGAGAATGCACCCGCCGCCTGCGCGGGGCAGGTCCGCTGGACGGCGTGTTCGTGGCGCTGCACGGGGCGATGGTGACCGAGACGGATGAGGACGGCGATTGCCAGTTCCTGCGCGCGGTCCGGGCGGTGGTGGGGGATGATATCCCGCTGGCGGTGACGCTGGACCTGCACGCCAACATCTCGGACGAGCTGGCGGCCCAGGCGCAAATCGCCGTTTCTTTCCGCACTTATCCGCATGTGGACATGCGCGAGGTTGGGGTGGAGGCCTGCGAGCTGTTGCACCGCGCCATGGCAGGGGAAATCTCCCCCAAGCTGGCCATCCGCCGCCCGCCGATGCTGGTGGGTTGCGACGACGGGCGCACCACCGAAGACGGCCCGATGTGCCGCTTGCTGGAGGACGCGGAACGCGAAAAACAGGCGCCCGGCATTCTGAACGTTGCGATCAACGCGGGTTTCACCGACGCCGATGTCTGGGCCGCCGGGCCGTCTGTGCTGGTGACCTACGACACCACCCAGACGGCAGCAGAGACCGCCGCCGCGGCCGCCGAACGGATCTGCAGCCGCATCTGGGACTTCCGCGACCAATGGGATCTGCCGGTGCCGCTGAAACACTGCATAACCCGGCTGAAAAGCACTGCGCCTGGCGCGCGTCCGGTTGTGGCGGCGGACTTCTCCGACAACCCGGGCTCCGGCGGCTACAGCGACTGCACAGCGTTGATTGCGGCGATGCTGGAGGCCGGAATAGAAAACGCGGCTGCCGGAGCGCTCTATGATCCCGAAGCCGCCAAGGAGCTCGCCGCCCGCGGCATCGGCGCCGAAGCCACGCTCTCGATCGGCGGCAAAACTGACGCATCCGTGGGCGGCGGGCCCCTGCAAGTGACCGGCACAGTGATGGCCGTCAGCGATGGCAGCTTCACCTTCGAAGGGCCGATGTTCACCGGCCTGCCCGGCTCCACCGGCCTTAGCGTTTGCCTGCGCGTCCAGGGCATCGACATCATGATTGTGTCTGACCGGATGCAGATGCTGGACCGGAACATCTTCCGCGCAGTGGGGATCGAGCCGGCAGAAAAGGCGGTGCTGGCGGTGAAATCCCTGCAGCACTTCAAAGGCGCTTTCGGCCCCATCGCCTCGGAAATCATCGTCACCGACGCGGGCGGCCTCTGCACCCCCAACGTTAAGCGGCGCAGCTACACCCGCCTGCGCCGTCCTGTCTTTCCGCTGGATGAAATCAATGCCTGAAATCCATGACATCGCCATCATCGGCGGCGGCATCACCGGTGCCTCTGTTGCGTGCTTCCTGCAAGGGCGGCGTTCGGTTGTTCTCCTCGAGCAGGAGGAGTCGCTGGGCTATCATTCCACCGGCCGGTCGGCGGCGGAATTCACCCTGCGCTTTCATTCGGAGGCAGCCGGCCGGCTGACCCGGGCCAGCGCCGGTTTCATGATGCGCCCGCCCGAGGGTTTCGCGGATGTGGAGCTGCTGCGCCCGCGCGGCAATCTGGTGATTGCCGACGCTGAGAAAGCGGATCATCTGCAAAGAGTCTTTGCGCAGGAGCGTGCCAATGCACCGGAAGGGGCATCTCCGGTGGAGCTGCTGAGCGTTGAGCAGGCGCAGGAAAAAGTGCCGCCATTGGACCCTAACTGGGTCAAATCGGCCTTCTTTGATCCGGATTGCTGGGACGTGGAGGTAGAGAGCCTGCTGCAAGGTTATGTCCGGGCGGCGAAGGGGCAGGGGGCGGAAGTGCGTCAGTCGGCTGCCCTGACCTCTGCGCGCCGGGAAGATGATCATTGGGTTCTGGAAACCGCTTCCGGCGTGCTGCGTGCCCGCACTGTGGTCAATGCCGCAGGCGGCTGGGCTGATCCGGTGGCCGGACTGTTTGGCGCTGCTCCGCTGGGGATCGTACCGCACCGCCGGACTGCGATCAGCGTTAAGGTTCCGGGCTATGACGTCTCTGCCATGCCCGAGGTCAATGAGATCGACGAGGTCTTCTATTTCAAGCCCGACGCGGGCCAGCTGATGGTCAGCCCGGCAGATGAAACCCCGGTTGCACCGCATGACGCCTGGCCCGAAGAGCTCGATATCGCCTATGCCGCCCACTACCTGAGCGAATGCACCACGCTGGCGGTCTCCCATGTTGCCCATAGCTGGGCGGGCCTGCGTACCTTTGCCAAGGACCGGCTGCCGGTGATCGGCTTCTCTGGCCAAGTGCCCGGCTTGTTCTGGCTGGCAGGCGTGGGCGGCTATGGCATCCAGACCTCGCCCGCGGTGGGGCAGATCGCTGCTGCGCTGCTGACCCATGCGGAAATGCCTGCACAGGTGGCTGATGCAGGGATTGATCCTGCGCTGTTCTCTCCGACCCGTTTCGAAAGCTGAGCCATGAAGATACTTGATGCTGAGGCCACCGCTGCGGCTCTGCCCTTTGGTGAGCTGATTGATCAGATGCAGGCGCTGTTTGCCAGCGGTCTGACAGCCCCGGACCGCCACCACCACACCATGCCGATGCAAGGGGAGCCGGATGCCACGCTGCTGCTGATGCCTGCCTGGACCGGTACCCTGGGCTGCGTGAAGGTGGTAACCGCCACTCCCGGCAACGCGGCCCGCAGCCTGCCCGCGATTGCCGGATCGGT
>JBFOLS010000660.1:0-4984 GCA_040830225.1 Leisingera sp. | reverse complement strand
GCGCCACGCAAGCGTCCGTGGCGGCAGGAGAGAACCGGACCTCCTGCGCTGCCGCAGAGCTTGCCAGTAGACTTGCCGCCAGCAGGACCGGACGCATCACATGGTTCCCATCAGCTCGCGCCCGATCAGCATGCGGCGGATCTCGCTGGTACCCGCGCCGATCTCCATCAGCTTGGCATCGCGGAAGATGCGCCCCACCGGGTTGTCGGAGAGATAGCCCGCACCGCCAAAGGCCTGCACCGCCTGATGCGCCTGTGTCATCGCAACTTCGGATGCGTAAAGGCAGCAAGCCGCAGCATCCTGGCGGGTCACGGTGCCCTTGTCGCAGGATTTAGCGACCTCATAAACATAGGCCCGCGCCGAGTTCATCGCCGTGTACATGTCAGCGATCTTGGCCTGCATCAGCTGGAAGTTTCCGATCGGCTGGCCGAACTGTTTGCGTTCCGCCATGTAGGGCATCATCTCGTCCATGCAGGAGGCCATGATGCCGGTGCCGATACCGGCCAGAACCACACGCTCATAATCGAGGCCGGACATCAGAACGCGCACGCCTTTGCCCTCCTCACCCAGTACATTTTCGAACGGCACTTCAACGTCTTCAAAGATCAGCTCAGCGGTGTTGGAGCCGCGCATGCCCAGCTTGTCGAAATGCTTGGAAGTGGAGAAACCCGTCATTTCCTTCTCGATCAGAAAGGCGGTGATACCTTTTGAACCCGCCTCCGGATCGGTCTTTGCATAGACAACCAGTGTATCGGCGTCAGGACCGTTGGTTATCCAGTACTTGTTGCCGTTCAGACGGTAGTGATCGTTGCGCTTCTCGGCACGCAGCGACATGGACACCACATCCGAGCCCGCGCCTGCCTCGGACATCGCCAGCGCGCCGACATGCTCGCCGGAGAGCAGCCGCGGCAGGTACTTCTTCTTCTGCTCCGCGTTGCCGTTCAGCTTGATCTGGTTGACGCAGAGATTGGAATGCGCGCCGTAGGACAGCGAGACCGAGGCACTGGCGCGGGCGATCTCTTCAATCGCCACCGTATGAGCCAGATAGGACATGCCGGCACCGCCGAACTCTTCCGGCACGGTGATCCCCAGGAGGCCCAGCTCCCCCATCTCCTTCCACAGCTCAGCCGGGAATTCGTTGTTCTGGTCGATCTCCTGCGCCATCGGCTTGACGCGCTCCTGCGCCCAGCGGTGGACAACGTCGCGCAGAGCGTTGACGTCTTCGCCCAGATCAAAAGTCATGCTTGCATTGAACATCCCGCAAATCCTCCCGGGAACAGCGATTATATGAACACTCGTTCAATTCAATAGACGAGCCCACGATTCGCGTCAACTGCGGCGCGCAGACAGCAGCTGTGACGTAGGGTTTAGCCCTGTATGCCAAAAACAAAAAAGGCCCGCTTCCCTTCTAGGGAAACGGGCCAGAATTCTCATCCGCCAAACGGGCAGCAAACTGAAATCTAGCTCCCCTGATAGACAGCTCCAACTTCGGCACGGATGATCCGGGCGATCTGGGCGCAGTCTTCCAGGCTGAAGGTCAGCGGCCCCCGCATGTCGATGATTCCCGCCAGCACCCTGTCGCTCTTCGGCAGGCGCGGCGTGTCGGCATAGCGCCAGCTGTCATAGCGCGAAGTAAAGGCCACCGGTTCCGGCGTGCCGAACCATTTCAGCTCGACCCCGCGGGCGGCGCAGCGCCGAACGGCTTCCTGAACAGCCTCCTCGCTCCAGTCCAGCAGCAGAAACTGGATGGAAGAGCCGACATAAACCTCTTGCGAAGGGCGCTCCACCACAGTGAGGCCGGGCGTGCCCCGCAGCCCCTCTTCAATGGTGCGGTAGCGCTCGTTCCAGCGTTCCACCTGGGTATCCAGGTCGCACAGCTGCGGCCGCAGGATAGCGGCCCGCAGGTTGTCCATCCGGCCGGAGATATTGGGGGTTTCGTATTTCACCCTCTCAAACACCTCCGGTGCCGGCGCAGCCAGATGGCGGCCATAAAGCATATATGAGCCTGACATCATGATGGCGCGGGCCGCGATCTCTTCGTCATCGGTGATGAGCAGACCGCCCTCGCCCGAGTTCACATGCTTGTAGGTCTGGCAGGAGTAACAGCCCACCGCCCCATGCTTGCCCGAGAGCACCCCGTTCCAGGACGCCCCCATGGTGTGGGCGCAATCCTCGATCACGGCAATGCCGGCACCGTCGCAGATCTCCATCAGCCGGTCCATATCGCACAGATGCCCGCGCATGTGCGACAGCATCAGCACCTTGGCCTGATCCGCCTTGGCCGCCAGGTCGTCCAGATCGATGGTCAGATCTTCGGTCACCTCGACAAACACCGGCTCCGCCCCGACCGAAGCAATCGATCCCGGCACCGGCGCTAGCGTGAACGCGTTGGTCAGAACCTTGTCGCCGGGCTTCACGCCGACCGCGCGCAGGGAGGTTGCCAGCGCATAACCGCCGGAGGCGACCGCCAGGCAGTATTTCGCCCCCAACTGGGCCGCGAACTCCTGCTCCAGCAGTGCGGTTTCCCCCTCTTCGCCTTCTGCCACGTTGTACCGGTGCAGCCGCCCATGGCGGAGCACTGCCAGCGCGGCCTCGATTGCGTCTTCAGGAATGGATTCTTGCTGGGTGAAGGACCCGGAAAATGTCTCGCTCATGCAGCGTTTGTGAGCCGCCGCCCGCAAAGGGTCAAGAGGCAAGGGGCAAGGCTGGAAATCTCGAAGCTTAGTTGCGAAATCACGCAATCAGCCGGTCAGCGACCTCCAGCAGATCCTCAAACCGGTCGAGCAGCGCCTCGGGCTTCAACGCTTCCATATCGGCGCCGGACGGGCCGAAGGTGACCAGCACCGAGGGCACACCGGCAGCCGCCGACGTGTTGCGGTCTGTATCGCTGTCCCCTACCAGCAGTGTACGTGCAGGATCGCCGCCTGCGCGCCGTGCTGCCTCGAACAGCGGCTCCGGATCGGGCTTGCGCACCGGCAGCGTGTCGGCCCCGATCAGCGAGGCAAAAGCATCCCGCACGCCAAGGCTTTGCATCAGCTGCTCTGCCAGCGCCTCAGGCTTATTGGTGCAAATGCCAACGCCGAAACCTGCAGTTTTCAGTGACTGAACGGCCTCCATCGCACCGGGATACATCACGGTATGGTGATCGATGGCATCGCGGTAAGCCTCCAGCAGCACCGGATAGAACTCATCTACAGTTGCCTGATCAAACTGCCCAACCCGCTTCAACCCGGTGGCCAGCATATTGCGGCCGCCGCGCAGGGCAACACCGGCATCTTCGGGATGGGTCAGCACATCGCCCAGCCCCATCTGGCGGAAACAGGCGTTGGCCGCGGCCAGCAGGTCGCCCGAGGTATCGGCCAAAGTTCCGTCCAGATCGAAGATCACTGTTCGCATTTCAGGCCCTTCCCGGCGAATTTCCGCCACTGCATGTTGCAGCCCGCAACCTTGTTTGATGGCGCTGTCCCTTGCGCCCCGCCCCTCAGCGGATAAAACGGGAGCGCTAAAAAGACAAAGAGAAAAGCGATTATGAGCATTGCCCTTGTCATCCTGGCGGCCGGAAAAGGCACACGGATGAACTCCGACCTTCCCAAAGTCCTGCACCCGATCGCACAGGCACCGATGCTGGAGCACGCCATGGCCGCAGGCCGGGCGCTGGAGCCGGAACGCACGATCGTCGTGGCCGGGCACGGGGCCGAGGCGGTGCAGCAAGCGGTTGCCGCCATTGACGAGGCGGCCGAGGTGGTACTCCAGGTGGAGCAGCTGGGCACGGCACATGCGGTGGATCAGGCGCGGGCGGCACTGGAAGGTTTTGCCGGCGATGTGGTTGTGCTTTACGGCGACACGCCCTTTGTCAGCGCCGACACGCTGGAGCGGATGGTCGAGGCCCGCCAGCGCGCCGATCTGGTGATCCTGGGTTTCGAGGCCGCCAACCCGGGCCGTTACGGCCGTCTGGTAATGGACGGCGACAGCCTGGAGCGGATTGTCGAGTTCAAAGACGCCTCTGAGGCCGAGCGCGCCATTTCCTTCTGTAATTCCGGGCTGATGGCCTGTGATGCACAGGTGATGTTCGATCTGATCACCAAGGTCGGCAATGAAAATGCCTCGGGCGAATTTTACCTGACCGATCTGGTAGAGCTGGCCCGCAAAGAAGGCAAATCCGTCACTGCTGTCTCCTGCGACGAGGCTGAAACGCTGGGCATCAACTCCCGCGCAGAACTGGCGCAGGCGGATGCGCTGTTCCAGGCCCGCGCCCGGGCGGACCTGCTGGGCCTGGGCGTCACACTGATGGCGCCCGAGACGGTTTACCTCGCCTTTGACACCTTCATCGGCCGCGACACCGTGATCGAGCCCAACGTGGTCTTCGGCCCCGGCGTGACAGTGGAAAGCGGCGCCTTGATCCGGGCGTTCTCGCATCTGGAAGGCTGCCACGTCAGCCAGGGTGCGAAGGTCGGCCCCTATGCCCGCCTGCGTCCCGGTGCAGAGCTGGCCGAAAACACCCACATCGGCAACTTTGTCGAGATCAAGAACGCCGAGATCGCCGAAGGCGCCAAGGTCAACCACCTCAGCTATATCGGCGATGCCTCGGTGGGCGAAGCAACCAATATTGGCGCAGGCACGATTACCTGCAACTATGACGGCGTGATGAAGCACCGCACCGAGATCGGCGCACGGGCCTTTATCGGCTCCAACACCATGCTGGTGGCACCGGTCCGGGTCGGCCACGAGGCGATGACCGCCACCGGTGCAGTGGTCACGAAAAATGTCGATGACGGCGACCTGGCCATTGCCCGCGCCGAGCAAAGCAACAAACCGGGCCGCGCGCGCAAGCTGATGGACATGCTGCGCGCCAAAAAAGCCCGCCTGCAGAAGGGAGCCAAGTGATGTGCGGAATTGTCGGCGTACTGGGCAATCACGAGGCCGCCCCGATCCTGGTTGAAGCGCTGAAGCGGCTGGAATACCGCGGCTATGACAGCGCAGGCAT
>JBFOLS010000659.1:0-3666 GCA_040830225.1 Leisingera sp. | reverse complement strand
CAGGTTGTCCCAGCCGCCGCGGATGCCGCCGCAGTGCTTTTCGATCAGTTCTTCGAAACCAATCGACATTGCCTCTTCGACAACACAGGGGTTGTTGACGTGGCCGGAGATCGCAAACAGCTTGGTGCCCGCGTTGTTCTGACGGCCGAAGCCCGCAAACCAGTCTGCGCCGCGGCGCAGGATGGTGGGCACAACGGCGATGCTCTCCACGTTGTTCACGGTGGTCGGGCAGCCGTAAAGGCCCGCGCCCGCCGGGAACGGCGGCTTCATGCGGGGCATGCCCTTCTTGCCTTCCAGCGACTCGATCAGGGCGGTTTCTTCGCCGCAGATGTAGGCCCCTGCCCCGTGGTGCAGGAAAACGTCGAAGTCCCAGCCGGAGCCTGCTGCATTCTTGCCCAGCAGGCCCTGGTCATAAGCTTCGTCGATCGCCGCCTGCAGCGCCTCGCGCTCGCGGATGTATTCGCCGCGCAGGTAGATGTAACAGGTATGCGCGTTCATCGCGAAGGAGGCGATCAGCGCGCCTTCGATCAGCGTATGCGGATCATGGCGCATGATTTCCCGGTCCTTGCAGGTGCCGGGCTCGGATTCATCGGCATTGATCACCAGGTATGCCGGGCGGCCGTCGCTTTCCTTGGGCATGAAGGACCATTTCAGCCCTGTGGGGAAACCCGCGCCGCCGCGGCCGCGCAGACCGGAGTCCTTCATGGTCTGAATGATCCAGTCGCGGCCCTTTTCGATCAGCCCTGCGGTGCCGTCCCAATGGCCGCGTGCCTTGGCGCCCGCCAGAGTGCGTTCGTGCATGCCGTAGAGGTTGGTAAAGATCCGGTCCTGATCCTTCAGCATGAGTTGCCTACCTTTGGCTGTTTTGGCGCATGCGCCAGAGTTGAAATATGTTGACCAAGGCATAGATCATGCCTGCCAGCGCGGCGAAGTCGAACAGCAGCGCAAAGCGCCCCGGCAGCCCCAGCATGGGGCCGATGAACAGCGACAGCACGACCCACAGCGATATGGTCCCGGCAATCACAAGCGCGATGTGCCGGCCCTTTGCTGCAATGGCCTGGTCCTGTTCTTTGCTCATCTGTTCCCTATCACCCGGACGCGGCCCCGCTGGGCCGCCCCCTCATTAGTCTTCTTCTTCGTAGAGGCCTTCGTCCTTGGCCCGCTTGGCGAATTCGGTTTCATCGCCCACTTGCAGCCGCTTGGCCTGTTCGATCCAGCCGTCGCGTTCGATCCGGCCCTTGAACTTCAGCCGCGCATCCACCCAGGCCACCTCGGCCTCGGTCCAGTCGGCAATCTGGTCGAAGTGGAAGAAGCCCAGGCTGTTGAGCTTCTCTTCCAGTTTCGGCCCCACGCCTTTCAGCAGCTTCAGATCATCCGGCAGACCGCCGCGGGCCTCCTTCAGAACTTCCGGCTCCTGCTCTTCGGCTGCCGGCGCGTCTTCTTTCTTGGCCTCGGCCTTGGCTTCGGCCGCCTGTTTCACCGCAGGCTTCGGCGCCTCGGGTGCTTTCGGCGGAGCATCTGCAGCCGCGCGGCCAGCCACAACACCGTCCTTGCCGACCCAAGGGGTCAGCAGCGGCACTTCATCGCCCTGAATCCGCTTGACGCCGTCCTTGATGTCCATCGCCAGCTGCACGGAGGCATTGTACTGGGTCTTGCCGCTGTCGAACTCGGTCAGAGTGGTGAGGCCGGATTTCGGCTCCGCCGCGTAACGGCCGTTCTGCGGGCCCGGCGCCACAACCTTGCCAGCACCCAGATCGTCCAGCAGCTTTGTGAAGGTCTCGACGGTCAGGTCCTCGTAATAATCCTTGCCGATCTGGGCCATCGGAGCGTTGGTGCAGGCGCCAAGGCACTCGACCTCTTCCCAGGTGAACTTGCCGTCCGCCGACAGGGTGTGCGGCTTCTCAGCGATCTTTTCCTTGCAGACCGCAACCAGGTCCTCAGCGCCGCAGATCATGCAGGAGGTAGTGCCGCAGATCTGAATATTCGCAACGGAACCGGTCGGCTGCATCTGGAACATGAAGTAGAAGGAGCAGACCTCAAGCACGCGGATATAGGCCATGCCGAGCATATCGGCGATGTGCTCAATCGCGGGCTTGGTGACCCAGCCTTCCTGCTCTTGCGCGCGCCACAGAAGCGGAATAACCGCAGAGGCCTGGCGGCCTTCAGGATACTTGGTGATCTGCGCCTCGGCCCAGGCCTGGTTGGCCGGGGTGAACGCGAAACTGTCGGGTTGTTCGTGGTGCAAACGGCGGAGCATTAGCGGTCAATCTCTCCAAATACGACGTCCATGGTGCCGATGATGGCGGCGACGTCGGCCAGCTGGTGGCCCTTGGCAACGTGGTCCATCGCCTGCAGGTGCAGGAAGCCCGGCGCGCGGATCTTGGAGCGGTAGGGTTTGTTGGACCCGTCCGCCACCAGATAGACGCCGAACTCGCCCTTGGGCGCCTCGACGGCGGCGTAAACCTCGCCTGCCGGGACGTGGAAACCTTCGGTGTACAGCTTGAAATGGTGGATCAGGCTTTCCATCGAGGTCTTCATGTCGCCGCGCTTGGGCGGGGTCAGCTTGCCGCGGGCGAGCACGTCGCCGGTGGCTTCGCGCAGCTTGGCAATCGCCTGACGGATGATCGAGGTCGACTGGCGCATCTCTTCCATACGGCAGAGGTAGCGGTCATAGCAGTCGCCGTTCTTTCCGACGGGCACCTGGAAGTCGAACTCGTCATAGCATTCATAGGGCTGCGCGCGGCGCAGGTCCCAGGCGAGGCCGGAGCCGCGCACCATGACGCCCGAGAAGCCGTATTCCAGAATGTCTTTTTCTGTGACCACACCGATATCGCAGTTACGCTGCTTGAAGATGCGGTTTTCGGTCAGCAGGCCGTCGATGTCATCCAGGACCTTGGGGAATTCCATCGCCCAGAGGTCGATGTCGTCCAGCAGGTCGTCCGGCAGATCCTGATGCACGCCGCCGGGGCGGAAATAGGCCGCGTGCAGGCGCGCGCCGCAGGCCCGCTCGTAGAAGATCATCAGCTTTTCGCGCTCTTCAAAGCCCCACAGCGGCGGGGTCAGCGCGCCGACGTCCATCGCCTGCGTGGTGACGTTCAGAAGGTGGTTCAGCACCCGGCCGATTTCCGAATAGAGCACCCGGATCAGCTGGCCGCGGCGCGGCACTTCGGTGCCGGTGAGCTTTTCGATGGCCAGGCACCAAGCATGTTCCTGGTTCATCGGGGCCACGTAATCGAGGCGGTCGAAATACGGCAGGTTCTGCAGGTAGGTGCGGCTTTCCATCAGCTTTTCGGTGCCGCGGTGCAAGAGGCCGATATGCGGGTCGCAGCGCTCGACAATCTCGCCGTCCAACTCCAGCACCAGACGCAGGACCCCGTGCGCCGCAGGGTGCTGCGGGCCGAAGTTGATGTTGAAGTTGCGGATCTTCTGCTCGCCGCTCAGCGCGTCAACGCTGCCGTCGTCAAATTTGGAGCCGTCCATCATTTGCAACCTCCAGTAGACCGGTTGCCGTGGCCGTTGCGGACCGCAACAGCTTCAGGTTTTCTAAAAAGGGGCATGGCCGCGCCCAGCATGACTGCACAGCATGCAAGCAAAGCGCCCACTTCGAACAGAGGTTCAAACCACATCAGTTTGCGCCCTCCTTCTCGTCGCCCGGCAGGATGTATT
>JBFOLS010000658.1:0-2332 GCA_040830225.1 Leisingera sp. | reverse complement strand
TGCGCCGAACGACCTAGCCTGGCTGTTCTACACATCCGGCACCACCGGGCGGCCGAAGGGGGTGATGATCACGCACCGGATGCTGATGAACATGGCGCTGGCCTATTTCTCGGATGTGGATCCGGTGAGTGCGGAAGACCACGCGCTTTATGCGGCGCCGATGAGCCACGGCGCGGGGATCTATGCGATCCAGCATGTGCTGGCGGGGGCTGCGCATGTCTGCCCGCTGTCCGGGGGGTTTGACGAGGCGGAAATCTTTGACCTCGCGGCGCATTTCGGGCGTGTGCACATGTTTGCAGCGCCAACCATGGTGACCCGGATGACGGCGGTGGCCAAGCAGCTTGGCCGCAAAGGCGAGGGGCTGCGCACCGTGGTCTACGCCGGAGGGCCAATGTATGTGGCCGATATCATCGAGGCAGTCGATCAATTCGGTCCGGTTTTTGTGCAGGTCTACGGGCAGGGCGAATGCCCGATGGCGATCACGGCTCTGTCCCGCCATGACGTGCAGGACCGCGCGCATCCCCGGTGGAAGGAGCGGCTGGCCAGTGTCGGCAGGGCGCAAGGCCCGGTAGAGGTGCGCATCGGCTCGGCGGAAGGAGACCTGCTGCCGGCGGGCAGCCATGGCGAGATCATGGTGCGCGGCGATGCGGTGATGCCGGGTTACTGGGAGAACCCTGAGGCCACGGCGAAGACTCTGGTCAACGGCTGGCTGATGACCGGCGACATGGGAGTGCTGGACGAGGACGGCTACCTGACGCTGCAGGACCGCTCAAAGGACCTGATCATTACCGGCGGCTCCAACGTCTACCCGCGCGAGGTGGAGGAAGTGCTGCTGATGCATCCGCAGGTGCAGGAAGTCTCTGTCGTGGGGCGTCCGCATGCGGATTGGGGTGAGGAAGTGGTGGCTTTTGTCGTTGGCGATGCGCCGGACGGTGAACTGGACGAGCTGTGCAACAGCCAGATTGCCCGGTTCAAACGGCCCAAAGCCTATCTGCGTATCGAGGAACTGCCGAAGAACAACTATGGCAAAGTGCTGAAGACCGATCTGCGGAAGATGCTGTAGCGGCAGATCAAGCGGAGCGGGCCGCCGAGCCTGCCTCCGCGTCCGCTTGCCGCTGCCCCATCATCGTATCAATCAGCAGGCTCATCAGCTCGGCCCGGTTGCCGGTGCCGGATTTGCGGTAGATGGCGTTCAGCTGCGCCTTGATGGTTCCCTCGGCGCTGCCGCGCATGGCAGCGATCTCGGCGGTCGACAGGCCCTTGACGAGGAAATTGGCGACATCCAGCTCAGCCGGGGTCAGGCCCCAATCGGAAAATTCGGCGTCGATCACATCCTGCACCGCGGCCTGGGCCGAGCTTAGGCTGTCCTCCAGATGCGCCTTGCGCCGCAGCAGCCACATCAGGATGCGGACCTCGATAACGATGGCGGCCAGCAGGGCAATTGCGGCCAGCCCTTCGACATAGGCATGCGGCCCTTCGCCTTGCGCCGCTTCGCCAGCCTCCATGCCGGACAGGTCGGCGAACATGTCGCCTAGGAACACCGCCGCGCAGAGGGCCTGCACGGCGATGACGGCAATCAGGATCCAGGGCTTGGCCGGCCCGTGCCGGTTTTGGGGCATTATCAGGTCTCCGCTGCACTGTCGGGCAGGTTCTTGTAGCCGGTGATCATGGCGCGTGCCAGCCTGACTTTGGTGCGGCGGGTCTCGAACAGCACGGCCGCCACATGAAGCACGACCGAGGCTTCTGCCCAATGGACCAGGATTTCGTGCAGTGCTTCCATCCAGTCAGCGTGGTGAAACGGCCCGGTGGTCAGCAGCCATCCCGTCAAGGCGATGCCCAGCAATGTCAGCAGCAAATTATAGATCATCAGGGCGCCGAGGGGCGAATGGCCCTTGTGGCTGCCTCTGCGCCAGACTGCAATGTCTTCCAACTGCCCGGCGGCCGCCTTGAAATCCGGAGGGAAGCTGGAGAAACGTGCATAGGGGCTGCCTGCCAGTCCCCACAGAGTGCGGATGCCGATCAGTCCGGCGATGCAATAGCCGATATAGCGGTGCAGGGGAGCATCGGGATCGGTAAACAGGGCGTTGGTGATGAATCCGGCCGCAAGAAGCCAGTGAAACAGCCGGACTAGTGGATCCCAGACATAAGAAATTTGCATGAGCTATCCTTCCAGCCCCGGGCGCCGGTTGCAGGTGCCCGGAGCAGTTCGGCAAGAGGGATCAATCGTCGTCTTCGCTGTCTTCTTCGATCTTCATCACTTCGAGCTGATCGTTCAGGTAGAACTCGTAAGCTTTGCCGTCCTTGGTGGCTTCGGCTTCGAACATGCCGTCTT
>JBFOLS010000657.1:0-5672 GCA_040830225.1 Leisingera sp. | reverse complement strand
CAGGTTCTGGGCTGCCGCGGTGTCAGCCGCACTGATTTCCGCTGGGACGAGGCGCGTGGCGCAAACGGGCTGATTATCCTTGAGACCAATACCCAGCCCGGTATGACGCCGACGTCGCTGGTGCCGGAGCAGGCGGACCATTGCGGCATGACCTTTGGCGAGCTCTGCGCCTGGATGGTGGAGGACGCCTCATGCAATCGCTGAAGGAGCGCTTCGGCGGCGGCGGCGAGCGTGCGGACCCGGCGCCGTCGCGGCTGAAGTACCGGCTGCAGCGCTGGATGCTGACGCCGGGCATCCGCTTTGGCCTGCGGTTCGGCGTGCCGTTCTGCCTGATTTTTGCTGCGGGCAGTGCTTATCTCGCTGATGAGGGGCGCCGGGATGCGCTGCAGGGGCTGGTCAACGACGCCCGCGCCGCAATCGAAGAGCGGCCCGAGTTCATGGTCAATGTAATGGCTGTGGACGGGGCGGGCACCAGCGTTGCACAGGACATCCGCGAAGTGGTGCCTTTGGATTTTCCGGTCAGCTCCTTTGATCTGGACCTGGAGCAGATCCGCGATGTGATCACCGGGCTGGACCCGGTGAAGTCCGCCAGCGTGCGGATCCGTCCGGGCGGCATCCTGCAGGTGGATGTGGAGGAACGGTCGCCGGCGCTGATCTGGCGCAGCCGCGAGGGGCTGGCGCTGCTGGATGAGAACGGCATTCATGTGGCCGAACTGGGCCGCCGCAGCCTTCATCCGGATCTGCCGCTGGTCGCGGGCGAGGGGGCTGACAGCGAAGCTGTCGAAGCATTGCGCCTGTTTGCGGCCGCGCGGCCGCTGGGCGGCCGCCTGCGCGGGCTGGTCCGGGTGGGCGAGCGGCGCTGGGACGTGGTGCTGGACCGCAAGCAGCGGATCATGCTGCCGGCGGAAAACCCGGTGCCTGCGCTGGAGCGGGTGCTGGCGGTGAGCGAAGTGCAGGACTTGCTGGAACGCGATGTGGCAGCGGTGGATATGCGCCTGGCTGGGCGCCCCACTGTCCGCATGACCGAAAACTCAGTGGAAAACTGGTGGCGGATCCGGCAATTGAACGGGGGCGGGCAGTAAAATGACAGATCTCTATCAATCACTGCGGGCGATGCGGCAGATGCGCCGTCAGGCGATGCAACGCGGCGTGGTGGCCATTCTGGACGTGGGCAGCTCGAAGATTGCCTGTCTGGTGCTGCGCTTTGACGGCACCGGCAAGCTGAGCGAGGATGGTTCGATCGGGGCTTTGGCCGGGCAGTCGGGCTTCCGGGTGATCGGTGCCGCGACCACGCGCTCGCGCGGGGTGCAGTTTGGCGAGATCAACGCCATGCAGGAGACCGAGCGGGCAATCCGGACTGCGGTGCAGGCCGCGCAAAAGATGGCCGAGGTTCGGGTCGATCATGTGATTGCCTGTTTCTCGGGTGCCAATCCGCGCTCTTATGGCCTGGATTCCAAGCTGGAGCTGGAAGGCCAGGTTGTCTCGGAAAACGAGGTGGCGCAGGTGCTGGCCTCCTGCGAGGTTCCGGAATACGGTGCGGGCCGCGAGGTGCTGCACGCGCAGCCGGTGAACTTTGCGCTCGATAACCGCTCCGGCCTGGGTGACCCGCGAGGCCAGATGGGGCAGACCCTGGCGGTCGACATGCATATGCTGACGGTGGACGCCATCGCGGTGCAGAACCTGGTGCGCTGCATCCAGCGCTGTGATCTGGAGCTGGCAGGGATTGCGTCCTCGGCTTATGCCTCGGGCTTTTCCTCGCTGGTCGAGGATGAGCAGGAGCTGGGTGCGGCCTGTATCGACATGGGCGGCGGCTCAACCTCGATCTCGGTCTTCATGAAGAAACACATGATCTATGCCGACGCGGTGCGTCTGGGCGGCGATCACATCACCAGCGATATTTCGATGGGGCTGGGGGTTCCGCTGGCCAATGCCGAGCGGATCAAGACGTTCTGCGGCGGGGTCCATGCCACCGGAGCCGACGACCGCGACATGATCGATATCGGCGGCGATCCCGGCGCCGGGGAGCACGACCGCCGTACCGTCAGCCGGGCTGAGCTGATCGGCATCATGCGGCCCCGTGTTGAAGAGATTCTGGAAGAGGTGCGGGCACGGCTGGACGCAGCGGGTTTTGAGTATCTTCCCAGCCAGCAGATCGTGCTGACCGGCGGCTCCAGCCAGATCATGGGGCTGGATGGCTTGGCGAGCCGGATCCTGGGCCAGCAGGTGCGGCTGGGGCGGCCCTTGCGCGTCCATGGGCTGCCGCAATCGGCGACCGGGCCGGGCTTCGCCTCGGCGGTCGGCCTGTGCCTGTTTGCGGCCCATCCGCAGGACGAATGGTGGGACTTCGAGATGCCCGCCAGCCGCCATCCGGCGGGCACCCTGGGCCGTGCTGTTCGCTGGTTCCGGGACAACTGGTAGGCCGCAGATCAATTCAGCCGCGATGGGTGAATGAGGGCGTGACAGCGCCCTTTTGACCCGTTAGGTTGTTCTTAACGTCCGCGGGAAACGCGGCGAGTCAGAAGGCCGGGCAGTGGCCGTCACTCAATTCGAAGACCCTCTCCGCAGCAGTGGTTTTGCGGATGGCGGAGCTTTGTTGTGTGTGGCTTGTGCTTGATCCCCAATATCTGCTAGGGACGGCGAAATACCGCGTGTTTGCCTCAGAAAGAGGCCTTATTTTGTGGCGTTTTGCGCTTTTTTGGATGACGCAACATCTGCTGCGCGGTAGGATTATGGTCAATAGGACAGGAATAAGCCCTTTGCGGGAAGGGCGGGTAACACAGGCGGTAAGAGCATGACGTTGAATCTATCGATGCCCGGGCAGGAAGAGTTGAAGCCGAAGATCACGGTGTTTGGTGTCGGCGGGGCCGGCGGCAACGCCGTCAACAACATGATCGAGAAAGAGCTGGACGGCGTTGAGTTCGTCGTGGCCAACACCGATGCGCAGGCGCTGCAGCAGAGCGCGGCAAAAGCCCGTATCCAGCTAGGTGTGAAAGTCACCGAAGGACTGGGCGCGGGCGCCCGTCCGCAGGTGGGCTCGGCTGCGGCTGAGGAGAGTATCGAGCAGATCGTCGATCACCTGGCCGGCGCGCATATGTGCTTTATCACTGCCGGCATGGGCGGCGGCACCGGCACCGGTGCGGCGCCGATCATTGCGCAGGCTGCACGGGAACTGGGTGTTCTGACCGTCGGTGTTGTCACCAAGCCGTTCCAGTTTGAAGGCCTGAAGCGGATGCGCCAGGCCGAAAGCGGTGTCGAAAGCCTGCAGAAGGTCGTCGACACGCTGATCATCATTCCGAACCAGAACCTGTTCCGTCTGGCCAACGAAAAGACGACCTTTACCGAGGCGTTCTCGATGGCGGATGACGTTCTGTACCAGGGTGTCAAAGGCGTGACCGACCTGATGGTGCGCCCGGGCCTGATCAACCTCGACTTTGCCGACGTGCGTGCGGTGATGGACGAGATGGGCAAGGCGATGATGGGCACCGGCGAGGGCGAGGGCGAGGACCGCGCGGTCCAGGCTGCCGAGAAGGCGATTGCCAACCCGCTGCTGGACGAAATCAGCCTGAAGGGCGCGCGCGGCGTGCTGATCAACATCACCGGCTCGCACGACCTGACCCTGTTCGAACTGGACGAAGCCGCGAACCGCATCCGCGAGGAAGTGGACCCGGACGCCAATATCATCGTCGGCTCGACCCTGGACACCGGCATGGAAGGCCGGATGCGGGTCTCCGTCGTGGCCACCGGTATCGACGCTGTGGATGTGAACACCGAAATCCCGGTGCCGCGCCGCCCGATGTCGGCGCCGCTGCGTCAGACCGTGACCGTGGAAGAAACCCGCGCCACCGCGCCGCTGGAACTGGAAACCCCGGTTGAGCAGCCGGCAGCCGCTGAAACCGCGCCGGCTCCGGAAGCTGCTCCGGCGGAACCGGCCGCTGCGTTGGAAGAGCCATCGCTGTTTGCTGAGATGAATGTGGAGCAGGCGGCTGCACAAGAGCAGGCCGAGGATATCTTCGAAGAGGTGGAGCCGTTGGGTGATGATGGCCTGCCGCCGCCGGCCTATCAGCCGCAGGTGCCGGAATTCCGCCCGCAGGCGGATGCAGCCGAGCCGCAGCCGGAAGCCTCCTTTGTGGCCCCCAAGGCGCCCGCACCGGGCACCCCGTCGCCGCAGGCCCTGGAGCGTTTGCAGGCTGCAGCCCAGCGTGTGCAGGCGCCGCAGGCGCAGCAACCGCGCCCGGCAGCAGTCCCGGCGCCGGAGCAGCCGGCCCAGCAGCAGCCCGAAGGGCAGCGCCGTTTCGGTCTGAACTCGCTGATCCACCGGATGACCGGGAGCACCGAGGCCCAGGCAGCACCCAAGCAGCAGCCGCAGGCCGTGCGCCAGCAGCCTGCTATGCAGGCTCCGGCCCCTGCCGCTCAGCCGCAGCAGGCCCAGGCTCCGCAGGCTGACCCCGATCAGGAGCGGATCGAAATCCCCGCTTTCCTGCGCCGCCAGGCCAATTGAGGGTTCACAAAACCGCTTTAAAAGGCCGCCTTCGGGCGGCTTTTTCTTTTTGTATATCAGTATTTTGAGTGATTTTGAGCGGTGTTTTGCCTATCTGTTACAGGCATGTTTCAATCCGTTACAAAGATTGAGTTGTTACTTTTTTGGCAAAACATTAACTCTCGTCCGCAACACGGCCCAGGTGGCCGGACACAGTGGAACGAGGCGCAACGTGCAGAATACGCTCAAGGCATCGGTGGCATTCGAAGGGGTCGGCCTGCATTCCGGCAAGCCTGCACGTATGGTTCTGATCCCGGCTCCGGCGGGGCACGGCATCGTCTTCAAGCGCACTGATATCGCTTTGGGCAACACTCTGCTTCCCGCCCGCTGGGACCTGGTCGAGCGCAGCCCGCTGTGCACCCGGCTGGTCAATGAGGCCGGCGTCAGCGTCTCCACTATCGAGCATATCATGGCAGCCCTGGCAGGCTGCGGCGTGCACAACGCGCTGATCGAGATCGACGGGCCGGAAGTGCCGATCGTTGACGGTTCCTCGGCGCCGTTTGTGCGCGGCATCATGAAGCACGGCGTGCAGCGCCAGGGCGCTCCGATCACCGCCTTTGAAGTGCTGAAGCCGGTGACGGTGGAACGGGACGGCGCCCGCGCTACCCTGCTGCCGTCCGACCGTCTGACCATCGAATTCCACATCGACTTTGCCGAGGCCGCAATCGGCCGCCAGAGCAAGGTCCTGGACATGCGCAACGGCACCTTTGCGCGTGAGCTGTGCGACTGCCGCACCTTCTGCCGCCAGGCAGATGTTGAAACCATGCAGGCCAACGGCCTCGCTCTCGGCGGTGTGCCGGGCGAAAACGCTATTGTGTTTGACGGAGAGCGGGTCGAAAGCGGCGCAGGGCTGCGCCACATGGATGAGCCTGTACGCCACAAGATGCTGGATGCGCTGGGCGATCTGGCGCTGGCCGGGGGGCCGGTCTTGGGGCGTTACGTTGGAGAGCGCGCGGGGCACGCGCTGACCAACACCTTGCTGCGTGCCTTGTTTGCTGAGCCGGGTGCGGTCCGGGCCGTCGCCTGCGATGCAGCGATGACCGCACGGCTGCCGGGACATGGGCTGATCTGGTCGGAAATCCCGGCCGAGCAGCGCCGCGTAGCATAAGGAAGAAGACCACGAACGACCGGGCTG
>JBFOLS010000656.1:0-2620 GCA_040830225.1 Leisingera sp. | reverse complement strand
TAGGGCGCGGTGTCTGTGTCGCCTTCCTCGATGGTGATGCTGTCGGCGGGGATGCCGGGCTCAGACGCAAGGATCTGGGCAAAGGTCGTCGCGTGCCCCTGCCCCTGGCTGATGGGGCCGAGCCGCGCGATGGCCGAGCCGGTCGGGTGGATGCGGATCTCGCAGCTGTCGAACATGCCCATACCAAGGATATCGCAGTTCTTCACCGGACCGGCTCCGACGATCTCGGTAAAGAAGCTGAGGCCGATGCCCATCAGCTTGCGGGTCTCGCCGCGTTTGAAGGCCTCCACCCGCTCGGCCTGTTCCTGGCGCAATGCGTCATACTCGACGGTCTTCAACGCCTTGTCCCAGGCAGTGTGGTAGTCGCCGGAATCGTATTCCCAGCCCAGCGCCGCCGTGTAGGGAAACTGCTCCTTCTTGATGAAGTTGATCCGGCGCAGTTCAGCCGCATCCATGTTCAGCTCGATCGCCAGAACCTCGATCATCCGCTCGATGAAATAGACCGCCTCGGTCACCCGGAAGGAGCAGCGGTAGCTGACCCCGCCCGGCGCCTTGTTGGTGTAGACGCCGTCGACACCCAGATAGGCCACCGGAATATCATAGGAGCCAGTGCAGATATTCATGAAGCCGGCCGGGTATTTGGTCGGGTCGGCACAGGCATCAAAGGCGCCATGGTCGGCCGTCACATGGCAGTGCAGCCCGGTGATCTTGCCCTCCTTGGTGGCCGAGATTTTGCCAGTCATCCAGTAGTCGCGGGCGAAAGCGGTGGACATCAGGTTTTCCATCCGGTCCTCGATCCACTTCACCGGCTTGCCGGTAACTATGGAGGCGACAATGGAGCAGACATAGCCAGGGTAGACACCCACCTTGTTGCCAAAACCGCCGCCAATGTCGGGGGAGATCACCCGGATATTGTGTTCTTCTATCCCTGAGAGCAGAGAGGCCACCGTGCGCACCACATGCGGCGCCTGGAAGGTGCCCCATAGGGTCAGCTTGCCATTCACCTTGTCCATCGACGCCACCGAGCCGCAGGTCTCCAGCGGGCAGGGGTGGGTACGGTGGTAGTACATGGTTTCTTCCGCAACCACCTCGGCGTTGTCCAAGACCTGATTGGTTGCCGCCTTGTCGCCTGCTTCCCACAGGAAAATGTGGTTGTGATGCTTGCGGGGACCGTGCGCGCCGTCAGCGCCAGGCTCCAAGTCCTCGCGCAGGACGACGTCGGATTGCAGCGCCTCAAACGGGTCGACGAGGACGGGGAGTTCCTCATAGTCGACCTCGACCAGCTCCACCGCGTCGGCGGCCACATAGCGGTCGCGGGCCACGACAAAAGCCACCTCCTGTCCCTGGAACAGCACCTTGCCGTCGGCCAGAACCATCTGCTTGTCGCCGGCAAGGGTCGGCATCCAGTGCAGGTTCAGCGGCGCCAGGTCCTCGGCGGTCAGCACCGCCACCACGCCGTCCAGCGCCATGGCGGCATCGGTGTTGATCGACTTGATCCGGGCGTGAGCGTAAGGCGAACGTACGAAGTCACCGTGCAGCATGCCGGGGAGTTTCACGTCGTCGACGTAGTTGCCCTTGCCTTGGGTGAAACGGACGTCCTCCACCCGCTTGCGGGAGCAGCCCATGCCTTTGAGGTTTGCGGAACGGTCTTCGCGGTCGGGGGTCATATCGTTCATTCCGCAGCCTCCTTAGCTGAGATCATTTCAGTGGCAGCGGCCTGGATCGATTTCACGATGTTCTGGTAGCCGGTGCAGCGGCAGATATTGCCGGCCATGCCGAAACGGATTTCTTCCTCCGTCGGGTTCGGGTTTTCCTCCAACAGCTTGGTGGCGCGGGTGATCATGCCCGGGGTGCAGAAGCCGCATTGCAGCCCGTGATGCTCGCGGAAGCTCTCTTGCAGCACGTGCAGGGCGTCCGGCTGGCCGATGCCCTCAATGGTGGTGATCTCGGCGCCATTGGCCTGGGCCACAAACATGGTGCAGGATTTCACCGACTTGCCGTCCACGGTGACGGTGCAGGCGCCGCAGTGGGAAGTGTCGCAGCCCACATGCGGGCCGGTCAGATCCAGGTGCTCGCGCAGCGCATAGATCAGCAGCTCACGCGGTTCGGCCAGGAATTCGCGGTCCTCGCCGTTCACCTTCAGTTTGATATGCATTTTGCCGCTCATGTCCGCTTCTCCCTCACGCACGGTCCCAGGCGCGCTGGATGGCGCGGGTCAGGATGATGCCGGCCACGTGGCGTTTGAACGCCACCGGGCCTCGGTTGTCTTCGACCGGGTCGATGTCATCGAGCACCGCCTGCACGGCGGCCTGCACGGCGGCCTCATCCACAGCGGTTCCGGTCACAGCATCGCCCGCGGCTTCGGACCACACCGGCACATCGCTGAGGTTGGTCATGGCGATAGAGGCCGCGGTGCAAATAGCGCCGTCCTTTTGCAGGATCACAGCGGCGGCAGCGGTGGCGTAATCACCAATCTTCCGCTTCTGCTTTTCATAGGCGTAACCGCCCGAGGGCACCGCAAAGCTGATCGCGGTCAGTACCTCTTCATCCACGCGGTCCGTCATATAGGCCGCCTCGTAAAAGTCGCGCGCCGCCACGGTGCGTTCGCCATCGGGGCCTA
>JBFOLS010000655.1:0-8325 GCA_040830225.1 Leisingera sp. | reverse complement strand
ATTTTCCAAGCCTACTGTGTCCCCCAATCGCGTGCCGAGGCCATTGATCATCCGCGCCCAATAGGCAAAGGCGGCGGTGATCTGGATCAGGTAGGAGATCCCCTTTTCGCAGAAACCCGCGGCGCGCAGTGCATCCAGATCCTGGGCGCTCATCTGTTCCGGCGCCAGCGACAGCTTGCGGGCGTAACGCAGCGCGGCCAGTGTCCCGGCGTCTTCGCCCTCGGGTTCCCTGCCCGCCTCTAGCGCTTGCAGGATTGCGTCGGCACGAGGTTCGTCGCCCAGATACATCCGGAAGTTTGCCCCGTGATTGACCGCGGCATAGCGGCAGCCGCAGAGGATCGCTGCATAGGTCGAGATCAGCTCGGCCAGCCAGGGCTGCAGCGGGTTGTCAGGATTGTGCAGCAGCGCCAGATAGTGGGCATCAGCGGGCTGGATCGCGGCGGGGGTTTGCGACATTGCCAGATAGAGGTTCTCGACCTTGCCGTCCTTGCCTTTGACCGCGTCATAGGCCCCGGCCAGGGTGCCTTCCGCCTTGTCCTGCGGGATGACCTCTACCCAGGCGATGTCCTCATTCATGTCTTCAGATCCCGATGTCATGCAGCACGGAGGAATTGAGGAACCCGCGCTGGTCTTCCGGCAGCATCGCCTGAATCTCCGGCCTGTCCAGAAAAACCATGCGGCCCTTTTCCCAGACCAGCTGATCGTCGAAGGAGATCGTCTGGTCCATCAGGTGAAAAGCGGCATCACCCGGATCGATCCCTGCCGCGTGCATATGGGTATAGCGGGGCGAGCCATAGGCGACAGTGCCCCACTTCTCCAGATCCTCGTACGGATCGCCTTTGTAGAAGGTGCCGGGGTTGATGCCGGTGTGCCAGGAATTGATCTGGTAAGGGTCGCCGCCGGTGAGCTTTGCAGCTTTCTCCAGTTGTTTTTTCAATCGGGCGACCAGCTCTGCCGGCCCGTCGAACGCCACCATCCGCGAGTCCTCCACCTGCGCAAGAATGGGCTGATCCAGCACCAGGGTGCTGTCCGCATAGGCGCGGGTTGAGGAGGAGGTCACGAAGTGCTTGATCGCCAGGGTGCCGCGCATGTTGTGGCAATGCACCGGCGGGAAGATCATCACCGGAAACAGCTCAAGCGCAAATTCGGCTATGGCATTGTCGCGCCCCGGCTTGATCTCGCTGATCAGATCGGTGCCGCAGTCCCCTGTCATGCGCCAGGACTTGGCGTTCAGGATCAGGTCCAGCAGCGCATCATGCACCTGCTTCATCGCGCTGAAACCGGCGCTGGCGAAAGGCGCTGCCAGATGCTCGCGTGTGAGGGTGTAGGTCATCACCGCCTTGCTGCCCTCAAGATTGAAACGCACCTGATCACCGAGGCGCGAGAAAAAGATAGTGCGGTCTGCCCGCTCCATTGCTTCGCGCACATTGGCAGGGAATTCTCCGGCATGGGCGACGGGTTCGGCCATGACGGTTTCGGGTTTCATGCCGAGGTTCTCGGCGATTTCTGCAACCGCGGCGCACAGTTCGGGTTCGAAGTAAGGGTTCTTGCCCGCTTCGCCCACCAGCAGGATGCGGTTGCCAGGCTGCGCTTCAGCGCAGGCCAGCAGCAGATTACGCGCGCCTGGCGCTAGGTCCGCAAGCGGGAAATCAGCCATTTTCTTGCCTCCAGGCCCATTGACATTCTTCAGGTATGGCAATTCTGTGATCACAGATCAATGGAAATCTCACGCTTGCCAAACCGGAATGATCGCGTTATCTGTGATCACAGATTCAACTGGGACTTCCGGCATGGGCTATTCCGCTTTTTCCATCCTGGGTCATGCCTTGACCGCAAACAAGCACTGGCAGGCGGCCGTCGGCACGCCGGACATGCGCACGTCTTATGATGTGGTGATCATCGGCGGCGGCGGGCATGGGCTGGCCACGGCTTATTACCTGGCCAAGGAGCACGGCATCACCAATGTCGCGGTGCTGGAAGCGGGCTGGATCGGCGGCGGCAATACCGCGCGCAATACCACGATTGTGCGTTCGGATTACCTGCTGAACTCCAGCTTCCGGCTCAAGGATTTTGCTCTGGGGCTGTGGGCGGATCTGAGCCGCGATCTGAATTTCAACCTGATGTATGAGCCGCGAGGCTATGTCGATCTGGCCCACTCGGACGGTGAGTTGGAGCACTTCACCCTGCGTGCCAATGCCATGCGGCTGGGCGGGGCGGACGCACAGATCCTGACCGGCGACGCGCTGCAGGAACGGGTGCCGGAGCTGGACCTGGCCTCGCCCAAGCGCTTCCCGATTGCCGGCGCCCTGGTGCAGGAGGCCGGCGGCGTGGTGCGCCATGATGCGGTGGCCTGGGGCTTTGCCCGCAAGGCGTCGCAGGCGGGGATCCATGTGTTTCAGAACTGTCCGGTGACCGGCATCGAAGTGCGGGACGGCAAGCTGCAGGCAATTGAGACGCCCAAGGGGCGGATCACCTGCGGCAAGGCCTTGGTCAGCGTGGCAGGAGCCAGCACCCAAGTGGCGGCGCTGGCGGGGCTGGAGCTGCCGCTCAATTCCATCAACGTGCAGGCCTTTGTTACCGAACCGGTGAAACCGGCGCTGGATACGGTGGTGAATTACAATGCTGGTTTTTCCTATGTCAGCCAGACCAGCAAAGGTGAATTTGTTCTGGGCGGGGCGACGGACGGCTACAGCTCCTTTGCCCGCCGCGGCAGTTTCGAGCGGATTGAGGATGTGCTGGCGCGGGCTTTGCAAATGTTCCCCTTCCTGTCGCGGCTGCGGCTGATGCGGCATTGGTCGGGAACGGCGGATATTCCGATGGACGGCAATGCGATCCTTGGGCCTACTCCAGTGGAGGGGCTGATGATCAATGCGGGCTGGGGCTATGCCGGGTTCAAGGCAACCCCGGCGGTCGGCCATCAGATGGCAGAACTGCTCGCCACCGGTCAGATGCCGGAGCTGCTGCAGCCGTTTGCCTATGAGCGCTTTGCGCTTGGCGCCGAGCAGGATGATGCCGGCGCCGGCCCCTACCCCTGGCTGCATTAGGAGTGATGCGATGCTGTTGATCCCCTGCCCTTTTTGCGGCCTGCGCGAGGAAAGCGAGTTCACCTATGGCGGCCCTTGCCGCGATCTGCCCCCGCTGGACGGAGAGGCGGATGCTGCGGCCTGGAGCAAGGCCTTGCACATGGGCCAAAACCCGCGCGGTCCCTTACGCGAGCTTTGGTTTCACGGCAGCGGCTGCGAGAGATGGGTCGAGGTCACGCGGGACACCGACACGCATGAGTTAATTCCGGACAGTCAGACATGAAACGCTTGCCAGCCGGTGGTCTGATCGACCGCAGCCAGACGCTCCATTTCACCTTTGACGGCGAGGCCATGACCGGACATCCCGGTGATACGCTGGCCTCTGCCCTGCTGGCGAACGGGCGCCACCTGGTGGCACGCTCGCTAAAGTATCACCGCCCGCGCGGGATCCTGTCGGCAGGGCTGGAGGAGCCCTCGGCAATGGTCACTGTTCGGGACGAAGCCGGCAGTATCCCGAACTTGAAGGTGACCGAAGTGCCCCTGCGCGGCGGGCTGCAGGTCACTAGCCAGAATGCCCTCCCCTCGCTGGAGAAAGACCGGGCCGCAGCGCTGGGGCTGATGGGCAAGACGATCAGCGCAGGGTTCTACTACAAGACTTTCATGTGGCCCCAGGGGGCCTGGCATCAGCATTTTGCACCGCTGATCCGGCAGGCGGCGGGGCACGGCAAGGTGGACCCGTCGCCCGATCCTGCGCTTTATGACAAGCGGCGCAAGAGTTGCGACGTGCTGGTGATCGGCGGCGGCCCGGCGGGGTTGTCGGCGGCTGTGACCGCCGCGCAGTCCGGTGCCACGGTGATCCTGCTGGAGCAGGATCATGCGTTGGGCGGCTCGCTGCTGTCCTCCGGTGAAACTCTGCAAGGTCTCTCCGCCCGGGACTGGGCGGAAGACGCCGAAGATGCGCTGCGGGTTCTGTCCAATGTCACCGTGATGCCGCGGACCCTGGCATTCGGCCAGTATGACCACGGGCTTGTGCAGGCTGTCGAAACCCTGCCCGAAGGCAGCAATTGCCGGGCGGTTTTCTGGAAGATCCGGGCCAAGCGCATCCTGCTGGCGGCGGGCGCCATTGAACGCCCGCTGGTGTTTCCCGGCAACGACCGTCCGGGCATCATTCTGGCTGGCGCGGTGCGCAGCTACATCCGCCGGTTTGGTGTGGCGCCTGGCAGCAGTGCTGTGGTTGCGGTTGCCGACCCGCAGGAACGGGCGGCCACTATGGCTGCCCTGCAAGAGGCTGGCATTTCCATTGCGGCCGAACTGCCTGCCGGTGCCCGGCTGATTTCCACGCGAGGCAAGCGGCATTTGACCGGGCTTACTTGGCGCGATGCGCAAGGGCGCAAGCAGCGCACATCTTGCGACTTGCTGGCCATGTCGGCGGGCTGGATGCCCACCACGCATCTGTTTGCGCAGATGGGAGAAGGGCTGAGCTTCTCAGATCAGACGCAAAGCCTGCTGCCGCCGGAATCGGATGGCCCTTTGCGCCCCATCGGCGGCGCCCGCGGGGTGCTGGACAGCGCCGAATGCATTGCCGACGGCAAGGCTGCGGCGCATCAGGCGATGGCCGAGCTCGAGATGCATAAGCACCTGAACCTGCCGCGTCCGTCTCCCGCGCCGGCCTCTGCTGAGGTCTTCGCGGCAGGCAAGGGCAAGGCTTTCGTTGACTTCCAGAACGACGTCACCCGCGACGACATCGCCCTGGCGCAGCGCGAGGGCTACCGGGACGTGGAGCTGACCAAACGCTACACCACCCTTGGCATGGGCACCGATCAGGGCAAGACCAGCTGGACTAACGGGGTGCTGGAGATCGCCGCGCTGTCCGGCCGCGACGCGGCGGAGATCGGCCACACTACTTACCGCCCGCCCTATTCGCCGGTATCGCTGGGCGCGCTTGCTGGGGCCGAGACTGGTACCCGGATGGCCCCCACCCTGCGCACGCCGTTTCACAATGGGTTCGAAAAGCTGGGCTGCGTGTTCCAGACCTCTGGCGATTGGCTGTATTCCCGCTACTTCCCGCAACCGGGTGAGACCATGGCGCAGGCCATCGGGCGGGAAACCCATGCGGTTCGCAGCTCGCTCGGCTGTGTAGACATGTCCACCCTCGGCAAGATTGATGTGCAGGGGCCGGATGCACTGGAGTTCCTCTCCCGCCTTTACTGCAATAACTTTGCTGCCATCCAACCGGGCTGCCTGCGCTATGCGCTGATGCTGCGCGAGGATGGGTATGTGTTTGACGACGGCACCATCGCCTGCCTGGACGTAGAGCATTTCCTGGTTACCGCCACCACCGCCAATGCGGGGTCGGTCTGGCGCCATATGCAGAAATGCGTGCAAGTGGAGTGGCCGGAACTGGATGTGACCCTGACGGATGTCAGCGATCACTGGGCCTCTCTGGCGATTGCCGGCCCGAACGCGCGCAAACTGCTGGAGGCGCTGGAGCCGGATTTCGAAACCTCCCGCGAAGCGTTCCCCTTTGCCGCCGTTCGCGAAGGGCAATTGGACGGGCTGCCCGCACGGGTGTTCTCGGTCAGCTTCTCGGGCGAGCTGAGCTATGAAATCAATGTGCCTGCGGGCTTGTCCGAAACCCTGCTGGCGCGGGTTATGGGGCGTGGCGCGGAATGGGACATCACGCCTTACGGGTTGGAAACGCTGGACGTGCTGCGGATCGAAAAGGGGCATTTGTCGGTGGGCACCGAGATCGACGGCCGCCGCACGCCGGGAGACCTGGGCATGGGCGGCATGGTCTCGAAGAAAAAGGACTTCCTGGGACGGGCCCTGCTGCAGCGGCCCGGGCTGCAGGCAGAAGGCCGGGAGCGACTGGTGGGGCTGGTGCCGGAGGATGGGTCAACGCTCATCCCCTATGCCGCGCATCTGAGTGACAATGAACTTGATGCCAAGGGCTGCGCCGCAACTTTCGGCCATCTGACTGCCGCGATTGAGAGCCCCATCTTGGGTCACCCGATTGCGCTTGGCTTCCTGCAGGATGGCCGCAACCGGGTCGGGGATGTGCTGTGGGCGCATTCTCCGGTGGCAGGCACATCGGTAAGGGTGCGGGTGACGGACCCCTGTTTCTACGATCCGGAAGGGGAGCGGCTGCATGACTGAGGCATTGGAAATCACCCGCGTAAGTGATGCGTCGGGCTTTCTGTCCGGCCCGCTGGGGCTTCGGCTGGACGAGGAGTTCCTGCCGCTGACAGCCTTGAACGCCAGCCCGGAGGCGCTGGACAGTCTGTTGCCCTTCGGCCGGAAGAGTCAGAACGGTGAAGCTTTCCTGCTGCGGCTCTGGCCCGGCACGATCTGGTGCAGCGGCCCGCTGCCTGCGGGCAATTACCGTACCGTTGACATTGGCCACGGCCTGACCCGTTTTCGCCTTCGGGGAGTGGAGGCGTTGCATTTCCTGGACCACTACACCTGCGCCGACCTGTTTGCGCCGCGCATCCGCCAGTCCCGCTGCATACGCACCCGGCTGGGCGGTTATGACGCCACTCTTTGGTGGCACAACACCCGCGATGTGCATGCGGTGGTTTTCCGCTCTGCCGCGCAATCCTTTGCGGCCCATCTGCGCGCCCTCGCCATCCGCCACGACTCTGCCGATCCATCCACCTATCCGCGACCGGTCAATCCCGGCGCCCCAGACAGAAGAGGCTGAACATGTATCTCCGCAACACCTGGTATGTCGCTGCCTGGGACAGCGAAGTCACCCGCGAGCCGCGCCAGATCAAGGTGCTGGGCGAAAAGATCGTGATCTACCGCACCGAAGCCGGCGCTCCGGTCGCGCTGATCGACGCCTGCCCGCACCGCAAGCTGCCTTTGTCCAAGGGCCGCATCAAGGGCGACCATATCGAATGCGGCTACCACGGTCTGACCTTTGACTGCTCCGGCAGCTGCGTCCGCGTGCCCGGCCAGGACAAGATCCCGGCGGCGACCAACATCCATTCCTACCCGGTTGAAAGCCGTTACGGGCTGGTCTGGATCTGGATGGGCGACCCGGCGCTAGCGGATGCGGACAAGATCTTCAAGGTCGAGCATTTCGAGGAACCGGGCTGGGGTCTCAACAAGGGCGATGCGATGCCGTTCCCCTGCAATTACCTCTATATCACCGACAACTTGCTGGACCCCAGCCATGTCGCCTGGGTACACCAAAGCTCGTTCGGCAATGCAGCCTGCGAAGAGGAGCCGTTGACCGTCACCGGCACCGACAGCGGCGTGATCGTGTCGCGCTGGATGTATGACGTGGAGGTGGCGCCTTTCTACAAGAAACTGGTGCCGTTTGAGGGCAACTGCGACCGCGAGCAGCATTACGAGGTCCGCTATCCGTCGCTCGCCTATATCAAGGCGGTCTTCACGCCTGCGGGCACGGGGGGCGATGTCACCAACCTGCCCGAGGGGCAGTATTTCCAGATGGACAGCTACAACTTCATGACTCCGGTGGATGAGAAAACCACCCGCTATTACTGGTTCCAGATCCGCAACGTGCACGCCGATGATGCGGAGATTTCGCAGTATATGAGCGACTCGGTGGAGTTTGCCTTTAACGAGGACCGCGACATTCTGATCGAAGTGCAAAAGGGCATGGATGCGAAGACTACCCGCAACGTGGACCTGGCGATTGATGCCGGCCCGCTGCTGTTCCGCCGCCGCCTGCAGAAGATGATCGAGGCGGAGAGCAAGGCGGCTGAGCCCGCCTGAGGGAGCCGTGGCCCCGCCGGTGAGTAAAACTTGGCGGGGCTGTCAGTCAGTGAAGATCTTGGCGGGGTTGAACAAAAGCCCGGGATCAAAGGTGCTTTTGAGCTGCCGCATAGCGGCTATCGCGGCTTCAGGGCGGCTGAGCGGCAGATGTGCGCGTTTTTCCAGCCCGATCCCGTGTTCGGCCGAAACCGTGGTGCCTGCAAACTGCTGCAGCACGCCGTAGACCGCACCGTCAATTGCGGCGTGGCTGGCGGGGTCAGGAGCGGGCCCTGCCATAATGTGCAGGTTGCCGTCGCCCATATGCCCGAAGACATAGCAGCCGACACCAGGGCAATCCTTTGCGATCCGTTCCTGCAGCTGTTCAACATAGCCGGGGATGTCATTGAGGCGCAGGCCGACGTCGTAGGACAGGCAGGGGCCACACAGGCTTTCGATCACATCCGCGTCCTCGCGCAGCTGCCAGATGGTGCGGCGCTGGGTTTCGGACTGGGCGACGGTGCCGTCCTGCAGGAGGCCGTCCTCGAAACATTGGGCGAGGAAGGCGGTGAGGGCGTCTTCCCGT
>JBFOLS010000654.1:0-7576 GCA_040830225.1 Leisingera sp. | reverse complement strand
GTTCGGGGGTCCTGAGCGACAAGGGCCACGGAGGCATCGCGCAGATCCTCAAGGCAGTTGCGGTCGCTATGCGGCAGGATGAAACCGTGCGAGGCATCGCGTTGCAGGTTCAGCTCTTCGGTGGCGCTGCGGGCGCGCAGCAGGCTGCGGATGCGGGCTTGCAGAATGATGTCATCCACCGGCTGCTGCAGCACATCGTCAATGCCCGCCGACAGCGCGTCCAGCCGGGCCTTTGACCCTTCCCAGTCGGAGACTGCAATCACCGGCAGATCCACCAGTGCCTCATCCCGGGCCAGCTCACGCTTTACATCTGCGGCGCTGCCGTCGGGCAACGACATCGCGGTGAGCACCAGATCGGGGGAGCAGCTGCGTGCGGCGTGCAGCACTTCGGCCACGCCGCCGGCCTGGACCACTTCGTAATAGGCCGCCGCCAGCTGCACCTTCAGCATGATGCGGTTGGTAGAGACACCGTCGATGACCAGGATAGTGCCTTGCACGCGGTATCCTTTCGCCCCTTGCAAATCCTATGTCTGGAAGTTTTGCTGAGACTGGTTAAGAAACCCTTTCGGATTTTTACTAAATTGGCCGCAATGCGGCAGGAAAGTGGGGAATATGCAGATTTCCGCCGATGGCGCTGAGACCCTTGCGCTGAAAGCATTGGCTTGGCTGGCCGGAAATGATGAGCTTTTACCGGTATTTCTAGGCGCAACGGGTGCCTGCGAAGCGGATTTGCGGGCGCGGGCGGCAGAGCCGGAGTTTTTGGGCTCGGTGCTCGATTTCTTAACGATGGATGACAGCTGGGTGATGCAATTCTGTGATTCCGAGGGGCTGGCCTATGAGATGCCTTTGAGGGCGCGGATGTCGCTTCCAGGCGGTGATCAGGTGAACTGGACTTGAGATTGCCGGCCCCTGTGCCTACGTTCCGGCTCGAAACCAGCGGAAGAAGGACCCGCCATGCCCGTTGATGCTCTTTTGTTCGACAAGGACGGAACCCTGTTCGACTTCGCGGCCACCTGGAACAGCTGGGCCGCAGATCTTCTGGAGACCCTCTCTCAGGGGGAACAGGCCGCCAAAGAAGCGATGGCTGAAGTGATCAGCTATGACCTTGAGACTGCGGCGTTCAACCCGGACAGCTTGGTGATCGCCAGTTCAAACGACGAAGTTGCGGCGGCACTCGCGCCCCATGTCGCGCATATGAGTCTTGCGGAGCTGACCGACTATCTGGCCGTAAGCGCGTCGGATGCGGAGCTTGCCCCGGCAGTACCGCTGGCAGAGTTCCTCGACGGGCTGCTGGAGCGCGGCAAAGTGCTGGGAGTGATGACCAATGATGCCGAGGTGTCGGCCAAGAGCCAGCTGCAGCGGGCCGGCGTACTGAACCGGTTTGCTTTTGTAGCGGGGTGTGACAGCGGCCATGGAGCCAAACCCGACCCGGATCCGCTGCTGGCGTTCTGCAAGGCGGCTGGTGTGTCCCCGGACCGCACCGCGATGGTGGGCGACAGCCTGCATGACCTTGAAGCCGGCGCGGCGGCAGGCATGCAGCGAATCGGTGTGCTGACCGGAATGGCCTTGCGCGAGGATCTGACACCGCACGCGGATGTGGTGCTGCCCGATATCGGCCATATCCCGGCTTGGATCGACAGCTGACAAGCCGCTGACCGGCAAGCATTCCTGCATAAATTCTGTGCGAACCGGCGCGCCCTCTTGCGTGCCGGTTTTTTGTTCTGCTAACTGGGCATAAGTGTCCAGTGCTTCGGTGGCCCGGCGCTATTTGTTGGATTTGCGACAAAACGGGTCGGGAACGGACATTTGACGCCGTCCCGGATTGGGCCAACTGGGTACGCACTGCAGAAAACTTTTTACAGGCCCAGGGGAGGTCAACATGTCGGAAACAGGTGCGCGCAAGCGGCGCGGCGGAGGCAGAGCGGGTGCAGCGGCCCGGCGCGGCAGTGCTGCGCTGGAGCAAATGCCCTGGCAGATCCCAGTCAACATCGACCGGCCGACTGAGCCATTGAGCGAGGAGGGCGTGCAGGCGATCCACGAGGGCGCCATGCGCATTCTGGAGGAGATCGGCGTGGTCTTCCTGAACCCGGAAGCGCTGGAGATCTTCAAGCAAGCCGGCGTCAAGGTCGAGGGTGAACTGGTCAAGATGGACCGGGATTTCGTGATGGAGATGGTGGGCAAGGCGCCCCGGGAGTTCTCGATCACCCCGCGTAACAAGGACCGGGCGATCCCGCTGGGCGGCAACCACATTCTGTTCGGCAATGTGTCCTCGCCGCCGAACTATTGGGATATGGAGCTGAACAAAAAGGTCGCCGGCAACCGCGAGCAATGCCGTAACCTGCTGAAGCTGACGCAGTATTTCAATTGCATTCACTTTGCTGGCGGCTACCCGGTGGAGCCGGTGGACATTCATGCCTCGGTACGCCACCTGGATGTGCTCTATGACAAGCTGACGCTAACAGACAAGGCGATGCATGCGTACTCGCTGGGTAAGGAGCGGGTCGAGGATGTGATGGAGATGGTGCGGATCGCAGGCGGCCTCAGCCACGAGGAGTTTGAGTCCAAGCCGCATATGTACACCAACATCAACTCAACGTCGCCGCTGAAGCATGACTTCCCGATGATCGACGGCTGCCTGCGGCTGGCACGGCGCGGTCAGGCCATTGTGGTGTCGCCCTTTACTTTGGCGGGTGCAATGGCGCCGGTGACGATGGCGGGCGCGGTGGCGCAGTCGATTGCCGAGAGCCTGTGTGCAATTGCGCTGTTTCAGTATGTCCGCCCGGGCACGCCTTGCGTGATCGGAACCTTCACTTCGAACGTGGACATGAAATCGGGCGCGCCGGCATTCGGTACCCCGGAATACATGCGGTCGACCCAGATGACCGGGCAGATGGCGCGGTTCTACGGGCTGCCGATGCGCTCCTCGGGTGTCTGTGCAGCAAACGTGCCGGACGGGCAGGCGATTTGGGAAACGTCGAATTCACTGTGGGCGGCAGTGCAATCGGGCACCAACATGGTCTATCACGCAGCCGGCTGGCTGGAGGGCGGGCTGATCGCCTCTCCCGAGAAATTCATCATGGACTGCGAGATTCTGCAGCAGATCGAGCGCTACATGCAGCCGCAGATTTCGGCTACCGGCCCCGAGGAGATTGCGCTGGATGCGATCAAGGAAGTTGGCAATGACGGCCACTTCTTCGGTATCCAGCACACTCAGGACCGCTATGCGGATGCATTCTATCAGCCGTTTCTGAGCGACTGGCGCAACTACGAGGCCTGGGAGGCGGCAGGCGCCACCTGGACCGCCGAACGCGCCCACAAGATGTTCAAGGAGATCATCGCCGACTTCGAGGAGCCGCCGATGGATGCCGGTATCCGCGACGAGCTTGCGGACTTCGTTGCCCGCCGCAAAGCAGAAGGCGGCGCGCCGACCGATTTCTAAGCGGCATCGTGGCAAAAGCAATGTGGAAAAGCGGAGGTTGCCCCTCCGCTTTTTTTACATTCTGGCTGTGCTGTTGCATCCGTGCAGGAGGGAAGCCGCCGGTTTGCCGCATACAAGCGGAGCAGGCTTGCCTCTTGTCCTTTGCCGGTCCAGTAGACAAGCAAACCTTAGGAAGTGTTTCCCTGCTGGCAGGGTGGCAATCGAAAATTGGAATTTGTTCTTCGGAAGTGAGTGGTCAAAGAGCTGGCTGTCGGATTATGATCGCAATACGCACTGTGCCGGTTTCTGCTTTTGAGGGCAAAGGTTCGTGCAGAAGTTATAAATTGCAGGAGAAATGCACGCGATTATTCACGCAGGATTACTTTGTTGGGCCTTTCTTAACCAGCAGGCGTCAAGACTGGAGCATAGGCAAAGAGGGGCCATTGCATGCACGGTCTGATCAACAGGGCGATCCAGGCTTTTGTGACCAGTACCTACGGGGTGGAACGCTGGGACGAAATCATGGAGAAAGCCGGGCTCGGGTTTACTGAGTTCGAGGCCATGCTGTTTTACACCGAAGAGCAATCGGGCCGGATGCTGGCGGCGATGGAAGACGTTCTGGCGCGCCCGCTGCCGGAAATGCTCGAAGATATGGGCACTTTCCTGGTCTCCAACCCGCAAGTGGAAGCGCTGCGCCGCCTGTTGCGTTTTGGCGGGGTGAACTACGTGGAGTTTCTGCATTCGCTGGACGATCTGCCCGACAGGGCCCGTCTGGCGGTGTCAGATCTGCGTCTCCCGGGGCTGGAGCTGCTGGAGCAGGCGCCGGATCAGTTCGAGCTGATTTGCCAGCCGGGGCTGCCGGGCTACGCGCATGTGCTGATGGGGGTTTTGCGCGCCATGGCGGATGACTATGGTGATCTGGTCTTTATGGACTACAGCGGCACCCAGGACGGGGCTGAGGTGATTTCGATTACCCTGGTCGAAACCAAGTTCGCGGCCGGGCGCGAATTTGATTTGGGGGCGCATTCCTTATGATGACACTCCAGCAGCTGACGCAGATGGCAGGTGTCGTCTGCCCGATGTACGCAATCGTCGATGCCAAGGGGCGGATCGTCTCTGTTGGCCCGACTCTGCAGAAGCTGCGCCCGCAGCTGGGATGGAAGGGGCGGCGCTTCTTCCGGGTGTTCGATCTGTCGCGCCCGCGCTCGGTGCGCTCGGTCGGGGATCTTCTCCGCACTTCCGGCAGTAAGCTGCACCTGCAGTTTCGGGATGAACCGCAGACCAGTCTCAAAGGGGTTTGCACGCCGCTGCCGGACGGCGAGGGGGCATTCATCAACCTATCCTTCGGGATCTCTGTGCTGGAGGCGGTTCGTGACTATGATCTGACCAGTGCCGATTTCTCGCCTACCGACCTGACCATTGAGATGCTCTATCTGGTGGAGGCAAAATCGGCGGCGATGGAGGCTTCGCGTCAGCTGAACACCCGTCTGCAGGGCGCCAAGATCGCCGCTGAAGAGCAAGCCTTTACCGACACGCTGACAGGGCTGAAAAACCGCCGGGCGATGGATCATGTGCTGGGGCGGCTGATCAGCAGCGGCCGCGAATTTGCGCTGATGCATCTGGACCTGGATTTCTTCAAACAGGTCAACGACACGCTGGGCCATGCGGCAGGTGACGCGGTGCTGCAGCAGGCGGCGCGGATCATGGTGGAATGCACCCGCCAGTCCGACACCGTGGCCCGGGTCGGCGGCGACGAATTTGTGATGATCCTCGAGGGGGCCATGGACACGGCCCGTTTGGGTGCGATTGCCAAACGGCTGATCAGCCGCCTGGAGGAGCCGATTCCCTTTGGCGGCGAGAACTGCCGGATCTCCGCTAGTGCCGGAACCACGCTGTCGACCTGGCAAAAGGAACCGGATGCGCAGCAACTGCTGAATCAGGCCGACGCCGCGCTTTACGCGGCCAAACGTGCCGGGCGGGCGCAGCATTTCTTCTACCGTGAAGGCATGGAAAAAGAAGAACTCGGCGGCGGCTCCGGCGATGTTACGCCGCTTCAGGCCGTAGTGCGCGGTCCGGCCCGCTAAGGCAGGGCCGGGTCTCGGCGGGTCTGATGGATAGGCGGTTTCGGGTTGTTCAACCCGTCAACGGTCTCTGACGTTTCAATGATCTGAATACAGTCCAGCGGCGTGGAGGGTCCGCCTGTGCCTGATATGTCGGGAGAAGTGGCAGCCCGTAGGGGGTTCTCATTTTTTGATATGCATCATAAAAACAAGAGTTTAGGTGTCCCACAGCATCCCCAAACACGTGCTAATGGAACCAATGGGATAAGGCGGATCGGTCTATGAAGTGATGGCCGTTCTTTCGCATAGCGACGAAAAAACCGCTGCAATCTATACGAAGAAATTCGAACGCTGGCAGCTTGCAAAGCAAGCTGCAGAGCGTCGGAGGAAGGCAAATTGAAGCGCAAGTGTCCCATGCTACAAAAATCGTGGGACACTTCCATGCAGGAAGGTCAACAAAATAAGGGCGATTGGGGAGAATGTGGCAGCCCGTAGGGGAATCGAACCCCTCTTTCCAGGTTGAAAACCTGGCGTCCTAACCGATAGACGAACGGGCCACGCTGTCTGTGAGGCGGTGTTTACTGATTGCGCTGGCCGGGTGCAAGAGGGTTTTTGCAGAAATATGAAGTTTATCCGGAATTCTGTATCCAGCGGCAACCGTCTGAAAAAAAATAGAAAACTACCGCAGATGCGACGTCGGTTTCAGATTGTCATGTGTGGGATAAGTGGCAGCCCGTAGGGGAATCGAACCCCTCTTTCCAGGTTGAAAACCTGGCGTCCTAACCGATAGACGAACGGGCCACTCAGTGCGTGAGCGGGTGTTTAGTTGTAAGCGCCGAAACCCGCAAGGAAAAAAATGCGCTTTCGTGTTTTTTCTTATCCACAGGCTGCAAGTATTTGAAAAGTCATGTTTCTGCGGCGTCTTCCAGGCGAAGTTGGGGACTTTGGCGCCCCCCCCAGGTGTTCACTTCCAAACGGCCGGCAAAGTGGAAACGGGCGCCGCCGTGTTCCAGAAGCCGGGGGCCAAGCACTGTATCGAATGCGCCAAAGCAGATCGCATCCACGCCGCCGCCCATGCCGTCGCTGAGCGAGAGTTTCAGGTGGCTTTCCCCAACTTTCTTGGCAAAGCGCACCTGCAGGTCGGGCAGAGCGTAGCGCGGTGCAGGGGCGCCTGCACCAAAGGGACCAGCCTGTTCGATCTGTTCAATCAGGTCCACCTTGGCAGCACCGGGCATCAGCGCGCCGTCCAGCTTCAGATCCGCCGGACCGCCCTGGCCGGCGCCCTGTTTCGCCAGCAGCTCTGTCAGCCGCTCCATAGCCGGTTCCAGCTTGTCGCGCATCACGGTCAGACCCGCTGCCATCTTGTGGCCGCCGCCCTTGACCAGCAGGCCTTCGGCCGCCAGCCGCTGGATCGAGGCGCCCAGATCAACCCCGGAAACAGACCGGCCTGACCCCTTGCCCTCCTCGCCGTCAAAACCAATGACAATTGCAGGCCGGTTGGCAGCTTCCTTCAGGCGGGAAGCAACAATGCCAACCACACCGGGGTGCCAGCCTTCCCCGGCGGCCCAGACCAGCGGCGCCTCAAGCCCGCGGTCCTCGGCCTGATCCAGGGCGGCCGCGCGTACTGCATTTTCGATGTCGCGGCGTTCTGTGTTGAGCTCATCCAGCCGCTCGGCCAGCGCCGCGGCCTCGTGCGGGTTGTCCGTCGACAAGAGCCGTGCCCCCAGATCCGCCTTGCCAATCCGCCCGCCAGCATTCACCCGCGGCCCCAGCAGAAAGCCGAGATGATAGGTGGAAGGTGCCGAATCCATGCGGGAAACATCGGCCAGCGCCACCAGCCCGGGGCGCTTGCGTCCGCCCATCACTTTCAGCCCCTGGCGCACCAGCGCCCGGTTGGCACCGATCAAGGGGGCCACATCTGCCACAGTGGCCAGCGCCACCAGGTCCAGAAGCGACATCAGATCCGGTCCCTTGGCGCCGGCTTCGCGCATCTGGCGCCCGGCCTCGACCAGCATCAGGAACACCACGCCGGCCGCGCAGAAATAGCCCAGATCGCCGCTTTCATCCTGACGGTTGGGGTTCACCACCGCCACGCAAT
>JBFOLS010000653.1:0-6163 GCA_040830225.1 Leisingera sp. | reverse complement strand
GCCAGGCCCAGCGCGTCGATCATTTGCCCGGCGCTGATCCAGCCGAACTGGCTCACCACTGTCTGGCTGATATAGGCCAGCACTGCATAGGCACCGCCAAAGGTGACTACCGCCAGCTTGGAGAAGAACCAGCCGATATCCGCGAGAAACCCGGCGCCGGACAGGCTGAGAGCGATCAGCGGAAGCAGCCAAAGCCCGCCCCATACCAGGATGTTGCGCAGGATGCTGCCGTTGCGGGCAGGCGGGCTGTACGCTGCATTGCCAGCGTTGCGGTCCTTGCGCATCATGCCGATGCAGGCGGCCGAAAGCACCACCAGCGGAAACGGCAAATTGAGCAGGAAAAGTGCTGCAAAGCCAAACCCGGCCAGGGCCCAGTCCAAGGAATGTTTCAGCGCCTTGCCAGCCAGCCGCCGCAGCGCCTGCAGGATGATGACAACCACGGCAGCCTTGACCCCCAAAAAGGCGGATTGCACCGCGGGCAGGGTTCCGTATTCAGCGTAAAGCCAGACCAGCGCAGCAATCACAGCCGCACCCGGCAGCACAAACAGCAGGCCCGCCAGAAGACCTCCGGTGGTACCGCGCATCCGCCAGCCGGTATAGGTCGCCAGCTGCATCGCCTCCGGCCCCGGCAGCAGCATGCAAAAGGACAGGCCCCGCAGGAAACTTTCCTCGCTCAGCCAGGGGCGGTCTTCGACCAGTTCCTTGTGCATGACCGCAATCTGTGCCGCGGGGCCGCCAAAGCTCAGTACGCCGATACGGCCGAAGACACGGAACATCTCCGTCCAGGAAGGCTGGTTCATGTCTTGCCGCCTGCCGGCCAATCATGGCCTTCACCGCGCCCGTCGCGGGCCCAGCGGTAAAGCGCATCATAAAGTGTCATGCCTGCCTCAAGCTGCTGATGGTCGTCCTTATACTGGCGCGACAGCCCGACAGAGAGGGCGAGCAGCCCTGCGGTTTCAGGCGCCAGATCGTGCCGGTTTGTGTCGGCGCCTCTCACAACCCGGGCCAATGTGTCAAGCGCCGGGGTTCTTAGGCCGAACTCATCCAGCATTGTGTCAAAGGTGCAGAGTTCGCCGCGGTGCGACCAGAATACGCCTTCGATATCAAAGGGGGTGGCGCGGAAGCGCTCTGCCACGCCAGCAACTTCGGATGGCGAGACAAACAGGAACCGCGCATCTGCATCCACAAAACGGCGGATCAGCCAGGGGCAGGCAATCCGGTCGATCTTGGGCCGGTGACGGGTCACCCACAGGGTGCTGCCGCTTACGGGGGCGGGCAGGGCGCTGGCAGGAATACGCGGCGCGCCCTTCATGTCGCGCCAGGCATACATGCCGCCATGCAGGTATTCGGCTTCGACCCCGTCGTTCCGCAGCCAGGCGGCCACGCCCTGCGACAGCTTGATGCCTTTCTGGCAGATAACCACGCAGCGCCGCCCGCTCAGCCGCGCCTTGAGGCCTTCGATGTCGGTATGCGGATGCCGGATGGAGCCGGGGATCAGATAGGGGTCCGCAGCAAAGTCTTCGCCGATGCAGATGTCCACCAGCACCGGCGCATTCGGGGTGCCGATCAGGCGCGACAGCTGGACAGGGGTGATTTCATTCGGGGCAGCCATAAGCATGTCTCCTCGCGAGCAAGGTTAACATGCGAACCTTGGGCTGTCGCCTCACGGGGCGTTCGCGTCTCTCCCCATACTCTTTACAAGCCTGTTCCGGGCGGAATTGTCAAGCTGGGCAGGGATAGGAAATGCTATTTCAGCCGCTCGCCGGTCATGCAAACGGCAAGTGCATCCGGCGGCAATTGGCCCAGCATCTCGAACATCCGGAAATAGTCCATGTTGGAGTGCATTTCCGCAATCTTGCCGTTTTCAACCCGCGCCATGATCTGGCCCGTGATCTGAAACGGGGTGCTGTCCTTGGGGTTGCTGGTATCCGCCAGCAGCCGGACCGATACCCAGTCGCCGATTTCCATAGTGTGCGTAAAGGTCACCTTGATGGGGCCAACCAGATTTCGGATCGCCGCAACCACCTCAGCATAATCGCATTCCGGTTCAGCCAAGGCAGAGACAGCGCCGGAGATCAGCGTGTCAGGGGTCATGACTTCGGCGACGGCGTCCATGTTGCCTTTGCACCAAACTTCTTCGAACCAGTAGTGCAAGAGCCGGGTCAGCGGCAAATCGCGGGCGTCAGCCGGATCAAAAGCTGCGGCCATGGCGCTGCCGGGTTGAGTGCCTGGCAGCGGCTGGCTGGAGGCATTGGCCGCGCGGCGCGGAGAAACCAATGCTCCGGCAGGGTTTCTGTTGCTACCTGCCATGCTCAGCGCCACATCAGGCCTTGGCCGGTCAGGCAGGCCGCAACGGTGTCTTGCGGCAACTGGCCGAGTTGCTCGAACAGCGTGATATAGTCGAACTGGTTATGGGTCTCCGCCATTTTCCCATCCTCAAACCGGATCATTACGTGGCCGCTGGTACTGACCGGGTTCCCGGTCGCGGCACAGGCGCTTTCAAAGGCAATTCGAGCTGCCAGCCAGTCGCCCTGTTCAACGGCATGCGTGACCGTGATTCTGATTCCCCGCAACCGGCTGCGCAGCGAGGTCACGAAAGCTTCGAAATCATTGCGGGAGAGTTTCAGGGAAGGGACCACGCCCGAAGCCGAGACGCCGGGCAAAAAGTAGTCGTCAATTGCACTTAGATCCCCCTGGGACCAGGCCAGAGCGTACCATGACTGCAGGATTTCGACTTTGGATGATTGTGCGGGCAACAGCAGGGGCGGCTTTCTTGCTGAAGTGTTTCGTTTCAGGCCAGAGATATATAGCTGGAAAAGGCGGGTTTGAAACCACCAAAACTAGAGTTTTAGCAGACAGGAGCAGCCCCGGGGAAACCGGGGGCTTCACCGCGCGTCCACGCGGGTGGCCAGGGACGCTGAACTGGCGCATCGGAGGGCTTATGCGTGGCCGGCCATAGATGCTGACGATGCCACCTCAATAGTTGCCACTGGCTCCGTTACCGTCAGGGCGCACCAGTTTCGAAGCGCCGACACGTCGTCTGCAAGAGCCTCGGCCATTCCGCCTGAGAAATCCAAAAAGGCGGCCTCGCTGGCGCTGCCAACTCCCACCAGAACCGGAATTCCGCGGTCCACTGCGGCGGCAATAACCGAGCAGAAGCCGCGGCCCGCACATTCTTCCGGCCCGAATTTGTTCAGAATGAAAAGACTGGTGCGGTCCATCGGGTCTGCCTCAACCCGTGAAACCGCTTCGGCAATCGCAGCGGGGTCCAGCCGGCAAGCTCCTGATCCCTCACCTAGGTCCTGAGTAATCTTGATCACGCTTCCATCAGAAAGCACGCGAACCCTCATATCACAGCCATTGGCATGATGGCTGGTATAGCCGTGATCCTTCACGATGCCCGTCAACCGCAGCCCGCCGACCTGCAGGGCCTCTGCAAGCTCGGACAGCAATCGATCAGTTTCACCGCGTTGTTGCGAAGTCACATAGGCAATTTTCATTCAGCTCTCCTTTCTTCTGAAACTGGGTTTCTGCCGCCCGTAGCTCCGGCCGCTCAGTACGGGCCGGCGAACGGGTCCTGAAAGGGCAGGCAGGAAACCGGAAACATAGGCAAGCCAGCCGCCGCACCAAAGCACGGCGGCGGCTGTAGTCACGCTATCGGCGTTAGCTGGAAAAAACGGAGGGGCCAGGCGGACCCAGGCTGTCAGCCAAATGAGGAAACACCCGGCTGTGAACCCGATGCCCCCGCGCATAGTCCCGTCCGGGCAATGGCAGCCGGCACGCCCGGCAATGGCCATGACCAGCCCGGACATGGCGCCGATGGTAAGGGCATGAACCGCTGCGGCCATTGGATAGCCTGCAAAGCCAAGTCCGATGGCTCCGAAGGCCAGAGTGCCAAATGGCAGCCAGAGAAAGGCCATATGCTGCGCGGCCAGCAGCGGGTTGAACAACGCTGCGCCAGTTCTCCATCCCCGCATGGTCAACAGCATAGGAACACCAGCCGCAATCCATGCGATGTCAGCTGCTTCAGCCTTTCCCGCCAGCTTCATTGCCAGCCCCAGAAACAGCAGCCCCTGCGCCAGGCTGCGCAGCCACGCTGCATCCCGGACCGGCGGGCCTGCATCGCCCCGTTGGGCCAGCCAGTTGCGGGTAAAGGCGGGGACTGCCCGCGCACCCGCACTGAACATCAGCAGGATCAGGCCGCACAGCATGATGCGGGCCAGGGCCAGGCAGTTCCAGACATTTCCAGCAGCCGCTTCAGCCAGAAAAGCAGCCTCGCCAAGGCCCAGCCCCAGAACTGCAGCGGCATACCCAAATTTGCGATAAGCACCGGCAGCGGTCAGCTGATGGCAAAGGAAGCCTGTGAGCCCGGCAAAGTAGGCTGCATTCAGAAACAAAGGAACGGCCAAAGGGAGTGCATCGAATTTGGCGGTTGCGATCCGTGCCAATAACCAGACAAGCGCAAGTGCCTTTAAACCAGGCCCTCGCAGGGGAGGGCGGGCCGTCCAGCCCGGCAGGGCGGTCAGCAAATAGCCGCCAATGGCCGCGGCGGCGAAACCAAAGAACAGTTCATGGACATGCCACAAGACGGCGGGCGTAAAATCCGGCGCGGGCAGACCCGCTTGCACGCCTAATGGCCACCAAGCCACAGTCAGCAGCGCACAGACGAACGCCGAGAGAAACAGCGGGCGGTATGGCGCTTCCCAAAACGCCTTGAAGTCCCGCGTCAATATCATGGCGCGGACGGCTTGGCAGACCAGGATGCGCCGCTGGGCCCTGTCAGGAACCCGTCGCTGAGGCGGGTTTCCGGCGAAGAGTGCCGGAGTTCCCCGGCAATTGCACCTGCGGGCAAGGTACCGTCCAGCCGCTCCCGGTACAGCTGGCAAAGACGGATGAAGCCGCGGGATTGCGGTGACAGCCGCAGGGCCGAGATGCCTGCTTCGGCAAGAGCCTCAATCTGGTAGTCGGCGCAGGCATGGCTGTCCGAAAGGGTCTGCACTCCGTTCATCGCCAAGAAAGGCCGGTTCTCCAGCGTCTGCACTCTCAGCCCGTCCGGATCCTCTTCGCAGGCAAACTGGCAGTTGTCCTTTGTCCGCTTGTGCAGCCGTGCGTGATGGCACCGCCCGGATATCGCCAGCGGCAGCCGCCCGTGTCCCCAAACCTCTATAGCTACGCCCAGGCCGGCACCGGCGCGGGCCAGTGTTTCAACTGATGCAACCGGCAATTCCGGCGGCAGGCAGATCCGCTTGGCGCCCAGTGACGCCAGCCAGGCCAGGGAGCCTTCGTTGTAGACATTGACCAGCGGCCCTACGTTAAAGCCCATGCCCTTGGGTAAATGCGCCAGGGCTGTCAGGTCGTTGATTTCGATCGTCACTCCCATTGCTGCCAGATCCGCTGTCAGCTTGCGTTCGCGTTTGAGGGTGACAAGCGCCAGGCTGGTCAAAACCGTCTCCTTGCCGGCTTCGGCCAGGGCGGTGAGTGCTTCAGGAATGCGGTCCTGGTAGAAGGGCAAGCGTTTGGAGCAGACAAGCTCTCCCAGAACTACCCGGTCGACGGGAGCTTCGGCCAGGATTTCGTAAAACGCGCTCCAGGTTCCGGCCGGCCAGAAGAACTGGTTTGGCCCGACAGTCAGTTCCATGCTGCTACCTCCAGGTTTTCTTGTAGGCACCGGTTGTCATGGCCTGGCCTTCTGAAAGCCGCGCCAGCATCCCTTCGGGCAATGGCCTGCCTGCCTCCAGCGCATCAACAGCGGTGCGGAAGTTGCGTACCACCTGCGCCACATAGGACTTCGAACGCTGGCGCCCTTCGATCTTCAGCGCCGTGACACCGGTTTTTTGCAGCTGCGGGATCAACTGCTCAGCGTTGAGACTGACCGGGTCTTCGAACGGATGGCCGGACTGGCCGTTTGCGGAAAAGCAGCCTTTGCACAGGGTCGGATACGGGGCCGGCTCATTCTTTGCCACGCGGTGAATCGTAAATCCGCCCAGCTTGGCATCCAGCGCCCCGTGGTCGTTGCGGTATTCCACATGGCTGGCAGGCGAGCAGACGCCATTCATGTTTGGAGACAGGCCAGTCGCGTATGACGACAGTGAGCAGCGCCCTTCGGCCATGACGCATAGGCCGCCAAACACAAAGACTTCGGTTTCCACTTCCGTTTCGGCAT
>JBFOLS010000652.1:0-2249 GCA_040830225.1 Leisingera sp. | reverse complement strand
ATCCCGGCCCGGGTGTTTGATTTCTGGCTCGATACACTCATCGCATTGCGCGGCGCGGACATCCTGCGGCTGAAAGGCATTGTCCATATCGAGGATGTGCCGACACCCTTTGTCTTTCACGGCGTCCAGCACATCTTCGAGCCTCCCGTGCCCCTGAAGGACTGGCCGGAAGGCGACCATACCAGCCGCGTTGTCGTGATCGCCCGGGATTTTCCCCAGGAGGATCTCGCGCAAAGCCTGGCCATGCTGCGTATGCGTCCAAAGGAAGGCGACGAGACGCAGGGGATAACTGTTCACACCTTGAGCGCGGAGGTTTTGTGACCCTGCGCTTGTTTTCCGCAAAAGCTTTGCGCCGATGAAGCGCTGCAACCCATGGGGCGGGCCAGGACAACCCCCGGCACCGCCCGCACGATCCAGGAAGCAATCACTATGATCCATGTCCACTTGCCCGACGGGGCTGCCCGCGCGCTGACTGCCGGCGCAACCGCTGCCGACCTGGCCGCCGCAATCAGCCCCAGCCTGGCCAAACGCACCGTTGCAGCCTCGGTCGACGGGCATCTGGCCGACCTGTCGGCCTCTCTCCCCGATGGTGCCGCGGTAGAGCTGGTGACCCGCGATGATCCCCGTGCGCTGGAGCTGATCCGCCATGACCTGGCTCATGTGCTGGCCGAAGCCGTGCAAACGCTCTGGCCCGGAACCCGGACAGCCATCGGCCCGGCAATCGAACATGGCTTCTACTATGACTTCGAACGAGAGACGCCCTTCACGCCCGAAGACCTTCCGGTGATCGAAGCCAAGATGCGCGAGATCATTGCAAACCGCACGCCCTTCGTGTGCGAAACCTGGACCCGCGACCAGGCGCATACGCATTTCGAAGCCGCAGGCGAGAGCTACAAGCTGGCCCTGCTGGATGCGATCCCCGAAGGCGAGCCGGTGACCATCTACCGGCAGGGTGACTGGCTGGACCTCTGCCGCGGCCCGCATATGCGCCACACGGGCGACGCAGGCGCGGCCTTCAAACTGACACGTGTTGCCGGGGCCTACTGGCGCGGCGATGCCAAAAACCCGATGCTCAGCCGGATCTATGGCGTGGCCTTCGCCTCAAAGGCTGATCTGGACGCACATCTGACCATGATGGCCGAGGCGGAAAAGCGGGACCATAGGCGGCTGGGCCGCGAGATGGACCTGTACCATTTCGAAGAGGTCGCGCCGGGCTCGATCTTCTGGCATCCGAACGGTTGGCGCCTGTTCCAGACCTTGATCGGCTATATGCGCGACCGGCAGGAGGCGGCCGGGTATCTGGAAGTGAACTCGCCCGACATCATGGACCGCGCGCTATGGGAAACCTCGGGCCATTGGCAGAACTACCGCGCCAATATGTTCCTCGCGCAGACCGAAGATGACCGCGACTATGCACTGAAGCCGATGAACTGCCCCGGCCACATGCTGATCTACGGGCAAGGCACCAAGAGTTACCGCGATCTGCCGCTGAAACTGGCCGAATTCGGCAAGGTGCACCGGTACGAGCCGTCCGGCGCGCTGCATGGCCTCTTGCGGGTGCGTAGCTTCACCCAGGATGACGCCCACATCTACTGCACGCCTGAGCAGCTCACTGAGGAGTGCCTGAAGGTCAACGACCTGGTGTTGTCGATCTACCGCGACTTCGGGTTTGAGGATGTGCGCATCAAACTTTCCACCCGGCCGGAAAACCGGATCGGCAGCGAGGAGAGCTGGGACCGGGCCGAAGATGCCCTGCGCAAGGCGCTGGATGCATCAGGGCATGAATACACGCTGTTCGAGGGCGAAGGCGCGTTTTACGGGCCCAAACTGGAATATGTCCTGCGCGACGCCATCGGGCGCGACTGGCAATGCGGCACGCTTCAGGTCGATTTCAATCTGCCTGAGCGGTTCGGCTCGTCCTATGTGGCGGCCTCGGGCGAGAAGCTGGCGCCGGTTATGCTGCACCGGGCGCTGTTCGGGTCTCTGGAGCGTTTCACCGGCATCCTGATCGAACATCACGCGGGCCATCTGCCGCTGTGGCTGGCGCCGGTTCAGGTGGTCGCCGCAACCATCACCAGTGCTGCCGATGACTGGGCCAAGGAAGTGGCACAAGCCATGCGCGCCGCCGGATTGCGGGTGGAGACGGACCTGCGCAACGAGAAAATCGGCTACAAAGTGCGTGAACATGCGCTGAAGAAAATCCCCGTCCAGATCGCGCTTGGCATGCGCGAGGCAGAGGAACGGACGGT
>JBFOLS010000651.1:0-3010 GCA_040830225.1 Leisingera sp. | reverse complement strand
GTCTTCTTTGCCCCCATCGCCGAAGAGCTGGGCGCAAAGGAAGAGCAGATTTTGGCAGAGCTGGCAGCCGCACAAGGCCCGGCAGCCGAGATCGGAGGCTACTACCGCCCGTCGGTCGAGCTGAAAGCCGAGGTTATGCGTCCCTCTGCCACGCTGAACGCGATCATCGGCTGATCCTTAGCTGATCCCGAAAAACAGAAGCGCCCGGGGCACCCGCGCCCCGGGCGTTTTCTTTTCTCCCTGTCACAGCGCTTGCCCCGGCTGGCATTGTTCCTGCACCCCCTGGAAGGCGGCAGGCAACTCCTCAAATAGAGCGGTGCCAGTGCCCTGGAGCCATACACTTGCGTGTATCCTGGCTCCCCAAAGGCGCTTCATGTGAACCTTTGAATAGGTTCCGCCTCGTTTGGGCGCCGCATCTCGCCAGTTGCACCACGGACGACCGAACCCGCTCCGGCCTACAGTTCTCAAAACCATTTTGAGGACGATCATGATAACATTGTTAAATGCAGCTCCTGACACGGGAAACCAAGGTGTTAGCGCTCTCTGCCATTCAGTCGTGGCAGGCTTGTCGCGCCGAGGCGCATCCGAAATTACAGTCGCTGACCATGGGCGCGGACTGCGCCGGACAGATTGGGGCTATGCAAAGGTCAGCTTGGTTGGCTTGACCCATAACCGCCGGTTCTGGCGCGGAGACAACCTGCGGGCGGCTCATGCCTGGGCGCGTGCCGGCGGCGGCCTGAGTGCGCCTGCCAGGGCCGTAGCAGGATCGCGCTCCGTCCTGGACATATCCGGCGGCGACAGTTTCACAGACATTTACGGCCCCAAGCGCTTCCGCGCGATGATCCTTACCAAGCGCATGGCGTTGGATGCCGGCGCGCCTCTCATTCTATTGCCTCAGAAACTTGGCCCATTTCGCAACCCGGCATTCAAGGCGGAAGCGGTATCAATCTTACGCGACGCCGCCGCTGTTTGGGTGCGCGACGCCTTAAGCTTTAAGTTCCTTCATAGCGTGCTGGGATCCGGCTTTGATCCGGAACGCCACCGGCTGGGCGTCGACGTTGCTGTTGCCCTGCCCCAGGCACGGCCAATCGGCTTGCATCCCAAAACCGCACGCTGGCTCGGCGCGGGCAGAGGTTTCCCGCTGGCGGGGCTGAATGTTTCCGGGCTGCTGTGCAATGACAGGGAAACGGCCCGCCACAGGTTCGGATTGAAGGAGTTTCACACCGACCAGGCCGATGCGCTGGCGCAACGTTTGCTGAAGGCGCACCCTGATCTGCGGTTGCTGCTTATTTCGCATGTCCACCGTCCCGGCGGTGATGCGGAAAGTGATCTTGCCGCAGCACGGGCACTGAAATCGCGGCTCGGCCCCTTGGGTGAAGACCGTGTTCTGGTGCTGGAAGAGCCGCTTAACGCCATGGAATTGAAATGGGTGCTTTCCCGGCTGGACTGGTTTGCCGGCGCCCGGATGCACGCGACAATTGGCGCGTTTTCCTCCGGGGTGCCAACCCTTGGGCTTGGCTATACGGACAAGGCACAGGGCGTGTTTGCGGAATGCGGTATCGGCGACGAGGTTGTTGATCTGCGCTCAGCAGATGCACGCGGGGTGGCCGAGCGGGCTGCGGCCTCATTTGCCAACCGCAGCGCCCTGAAAACCAGTCTTGCAAAACGTATCGAGGGGATCAAAGCCCGGGCCGACCGCGAGATGGGCATGATTGCCCGCCAGGCTGGCATTGCATGCTGAGCAAGGCGCAAGTGCCGTCAGGCAAGGCAATGGTTTGGGCAGTGCCGGTGCTGGCGGAGGCTGCTGCATTGGGCCGCTCGGTGGTTTTTGCATGGGTTCTCGGCCCGGGCGAGCTGGGCCAGGCGATGATACTGGCCCTCACTGTCCGGCTTGCGGAAATGGCAAGCGACGTGGGCGTCGACCGGTTGATGCTGCAGGCCGGTGACGGCGGCACTTGCCGCTTTCAAGCGGAGATGCACGGCGTGACTGTTGCAAGGGGGCTGGTTGCAGCTCTCGTCATGCTCGCTGCAGCGCCAATCCTAGCGCTGGTATTCACAGGCGGGCCTTCGCCGTCTGCCTATGCATGGCTGGCAGCGGTTCCGGCGCTGCGCGGGCTGGCACATCTGGATTTTCGCCGCTGCGAACGCCTGTTGCGCTACAAGCCGATGGCATTGGTCGAAGGCGGCGCAACTGTCGCTATGTTCACCTGCGTGCTGCCGGCCGCAGTTCTGCTGGCGGATCACAGGGCAATGCCGGCGGTACTGGTAGCGCATGCAGCGATCTATGCGGGCCTGTCCCACCTGGTTGCCTCAAGGCCGTACCAGGTCCGTTTCTCTGCCTTCGCCTTTCTCCGTGTCTGGCACTTTGGCGCTCCGCTGGTTTTGAATGCGGTGCTGTTGTTTCTCACTTTTTTTGCGGACCGGGTCATTGTCGCGCAAGCCTACGACTGGGCAACATTGGCAGTGTATGGCGTGGCCCTGCAACTGGCGCTGCTGCCGGCACAGATTACCGGCCGGGCGGCGGCGTCTCTGGTATTGCCCCGTCTCCGCATTGCGATCCGCCAGAACGCTCTGACCAACACGTGGCAGCCGGTTCTGGCCTTGTACACCCTGCTTGCCGCAGCCACGACGGCGGGGTTTGTCCTGCTTGCGCCGGCGGTCATTGAGCTGGTCTACGGCGCCGGCTTCCGGCCCGAAGGGATGCTTGCGCTGGCTTTCGGGGCTGCTGCCGGGTTCCGTATCCTCAGGACCCCCTACTCCCAGCTTGCCATTGCGGCCGGGCGCACCGGGGACCCGGCGCGCGCCAATCTGGTGCGGGCCTTGGCGCTCCTCCCCGCGGCTGTTTTTGCGGCAGCCGGTTTTCCGCTCGCAGCAATTGCCGCTGCGGCCGCTCTTGGCGAAGCCGGCGCAACCCTGCGCGCCTATTTGCTCGCGCGGTTCACAATCAGCGCTTCAGGCAGGCAGGAGGTTTACGCATGAGCACCGATCCGATCACAGCCATTGTTGCCCG
>JBFOLS010000650.1:0-2808 GCA_040830225.1 Leisingera sp. | reverse complement strand
TTGATCCGGGTTTCGGCCAGATCCCGCATCTCCTTGGACATGGTGCGCACGGTGCCCTTGATCTGCACCTTCTGCGGGATCACGTTGAAGGCTTTCGACGAGGTCTCGAACGACGTTACCGAGACCACGATCTGATGCACCGGATCGGCATTGCGCGATGCAATGGTCTGCAGCGCCAGCACCGCCTGGGCCGCCAGAACGGTGGTGTCGACAGTCTCATGCGGTTTGGCTGCGTGGCCGCCGCGGCCCTCGAAGGTTATGTCGAACTGGTCAGTCGCGGCAAAGAACGATCCCGGGCGGATCGCAAAGGAACCCAGCGGCTGGCCCGGCCAATTGTGCAAACCGTAGACCTCCTGAACGCCCCAGCGGTCCATCAGCCCATCGTCGCACATCACCTTGGCACCGCCGCCGCCTTCCTCGGCGGGCTGGAAGATCACCACCACGGTGCCGTCAAAGTTGCGGGTCTCGGACAGGTACTTGGCCGCGCCCAGCAGCATTGCGGTGTGGCCATCATGGCCGCAGGCATGCATCGCACCGGGGGTTTTGGAGGCGTACTCCAGCCCGGTCTGCTCGTGGATCGGCAGCGCGTCCATGTCTGCACGCAGGCCGATCACCTTGCCGGTAGTATCCGCCTTGCCCTTGATGACGCCGACCACGCCGGTGCGGCCGATGCCGGTCACCACCTCGTCGCAGCCGAACGCCTGCAATTTCTCTGCCACCAGAGCGCTGGTGCGGTGGGTTTCGAACAGGATCTCCGGGTTTTCGTGGATATCCCGGCGCCAGGCGGTGATTTCATCCTGCAGTTCGGCAAAGCGGTTCTTGACCGGCATCTTTCACTCCTTGGTTTTTTTCCCGCGCCCTCAGGCCGCGGGCATTCTTCGTTCCACCAGCTCGGCAAACCAGCTGCATCCCAGCGGGATCGCGTCGTCATCAAAGACATAGGCCGGGTGGTGGCACATCTCGGTGTCGCCGTTGCCGAGGAAGATATAGGCGCCCGGACGCTCTTCGAGCATATAGGCAAAATCCTCGGACGGCATGATCGGCGGGGTATCGGCGGTGACCTTGGCGGCAACGGCCTCGGCCGCTTCTACCGCATGGGCGGTACCGGTTTCGTCGTTGATGGTTGCAGGGTAGCCCGGCACCCATTCGACCTCAGCCTTGGCGCCAAAGGCCGAGGCGGTGTCTTCCGCCACCCTGCGCACCCAGCTCTCGGCCTGTTCCCGGTATTCCGGGTCCAGCGTGCGGACGGTGCCCTGCAGCCGGGCGGTATGGGCAATAACATTCGACGCGGTGCTGTCGGTCTCAAAGGTTCCGACGGTCAGCACCACCCGCTTGATCGGGTCTACATTGCGCGACACGATCGAGTGCAGCGACACCACGATCTGCGAGGCCACCAGCGTTGTATCAATCGCATCATGCGGGGCAGCGGCGTGGCCGCCCTTGCCGGTCACGGTGATGTTGAACTCATCCGACGAGGCCATCAGTGCTCCGGGGCGGATGGCAAATTCACCAACCGGCATCCCCGGCATATTGTGCAGGCCGTAAACCTCCTGAATCCCCCAACGGTCCATCAGCCCGTCGTCGCACATCGCCTTGCCGCCTGCGCCGCCTTCTTCGGCCGGCTGAAAGATCAGCACCGCCTTGCCATCGAAATTGCGGGTCTCCGCCAGATACTTGGCCGCCCCCAGCAGCATTGAAGTATGGCCGTCATGGCCGCAGGCATGCATCACGCCGGGGGTCTTGGAGGCATAGTCCACGCCCGAGGCCTCAGGGATCGGCAGCGCATCCATGTCGGCGCGCAAGCCAATGGCGCGGCCCGAGGTGTTGGTCTTGCCTTCGATCACCGCCACCACACCGGTCTTGCCAATGCCGGTGGTGATATCAGTGATGCCGAATTCCTTCAGCCGTTCCACCACAAAGGCGGCCGTTTCATGCACCTCGTACATCAGCTCAGGGTTCTCGTGCAGATGACGGCGCCATGTTGTGATTTCGCCGTGCATCTCGGCCAAACGGTTCTTGATCGGCATGGTTTCCTCCCCGGCAGGTTCCGTTGCGGCAGACTGTCGGTGATAAAACTTGCTTTCGCAAGTATTCCCGCACTGCCGGAACGCCGCGGAATTCGACGGCGTCCTTGTGTCTTAGCATCTGATCATGAAACCGCAGGTTTCAAGGCAGAGGGAAATAGCCCCCCAGTTTCTCTACCAGCTTGCGCATGAAATCGTGGCCTTCGTTGAACTGGGCGACAGTGATGTACTCGTTGGGCTGATGCGCCTGCGCGATGTCGCCAGGGCCGCAGATCACCGCAGAGTAGCCTGCCTTCTGGAACTGGCCCGCCTCGGTGCCGTAACTGACCACGTGAGAGCCGTTGTCGCCCGTCACCCTGCGCACCAGCGCCTCGGCCTCGCCACTTTGTTCGGGAATCAGACCGGGCACGTCGAATTGCTTAGCCACCTCAATGCGGGCTTCCGGATGAATCTTCTGCATCTCCGCCTCAACCTCACGCACCTTGGCAAGATAGGCAGCTTCCCAATCACCCGCACTCTCGCCCGGCACCACCCGGAAATCCATCAGGAAGCGGCAATCCTTGGCAGTAATATTGTGAGCGGTCCCGCCTTCGATCATGCCGACATGGCAAGTGGTCCAGGGCGGCGTGAACATCGCCTGCACTTCACCGGGCTCGGCTGCCATGTTCTTCGCATTTTTCTGGTTGGCCCACTCGATCAGCTTGGCGCCGTGCATGATGGCGCTGACGCCAGTGTGCATGAGCGAGGAATGCACTTCAAAACCCACAAGATGCGTATCATAGCC
>JBFOLS010000649.1:0-4494 GCA_040830225.1 Leisingera sp. | reverse complement strand
GGCGCGCAGATCGCCCTGCTGCTCCAGTTCAGCGATCGTGCCAACGTCCGTGATGATGCCTGTGAACATGTATGCGCTCCCCGCCGGTGCAATACCTAACCTGCGGCAGAGGTAGCCAAGCCGCGCGAGCTTCACAAGCCCCGGCTTGCCATCGGATGCCCGGCAGCCATAGTTTTGCCTCAGTCAAATGTTAATCAATCCTTGAAACTGCCTAAGTAAATTTGCCGCCCAAGATGCCACAACACTCCGAGAAACACCGCAGCTTCCTGTTCCTACAAGGCCCGCACGGGCCGTTTTTTGCAGCCCTCGGCCGAATGCTGCAGGCGGCAGGATGCGAAGTGGCCCGGGTGGGGTTCAATGCCGGCGACCAGGCATTCTGGCGACGCAAGGGCAGCTATATCCCCTTCACCGGCAGCCACGAGGATTGGCCCGGCGTGCTTGCGGAGCTGCTGGAGCGCCGCGGCATCACTGATATCGTGCTTTACGGCGACACCCGCCCCATTCACGCAACAGCCGTTGAAGCCGCAAAGAACCGCGGCATCACCGTGCATGTGTTCGAAGAAGGCTATCTGCGCCCCTATTGGGTAACTTATGAGCGCGGCGGCTCAAACGGCCATTCCCGGCTGATGAGCATGGCCGTGCCGGACATGCAGGAAGCGCTGGCGCTGTCCGACATGGAGGCCCCCCTGCCGCCTGCTCATTGGGGCGACATGCGCCAGCATGTGTTCTACGGCGCGCTCTACCACTGGTTCGTGATGTTCAGGAACCGCAAGTACAGCAATTTCCGGCCGCACCGGGCGCTCACCGTCACCAAGGAGTTCCAGCTTTATCTCAAACGGCTGATGCTGATGCCTGCCCAGGCGCTGGAACGGCGCGTGGCGGAGCGGAGGATCCGCCACGGCGGCTTCCCCTATCACCTGGCCTTGCTGCAGCTGGAGCATGACAGCTCCTTCCAGATGCATTCACCCTTTGCCAGCATGCGGGACTTCCTCGAGGAGGTGATCCGGGGCTTTGCCGAGGGTGCACCGCGCCACCATCATCTGGTGATCAAGGCGCATCCGCTGGAGGATGGCCGCGCCCAGGTGCGGCGCACGCTGCGGCGGCTGGCCCGGAAATACGGGCTCGAAGACCGGGTCCATTACGTGCGCGGCGGCAAACTGGCGCAATTGCTGAACGAAGCCCGCACTGCAGTCACCGTCAACTCCACCGCCGGCCAGCAGGTGCTGTGGCGCGGCATCCCGCTGCGCGTGTTCGGACGCGCAGTTTATGCAAAGCCGGAGTTCGTCTCGGAGCAGCCGCTGGCGGAGTTCTTTGCCGCTGCCAGCCGCCCTGACAGCCGCGCCTACAAGGACTACCGGCGCTTTTTGCTGGAGACCTCGCAGGTGCCCGGCGGCTACTACTCCCGCGAGGGCCGCCGCCAGCTGCTGCGCCAGGTGGCGGATATGATGCTGGCGCCCGAGGATCCCTATGACGCGCTGCGCCTGGGCACAGCGGCACCGCGGCAACAGTTGCGCCTGGTGACCTGACCCAGTTCCGCCCTAAGACTGGATTTTTTCCTGCCAGCCGGTTAGGTTGCCCCTAAAACTTGAGGCAAACAATAATTGGTCGAGGAGACCGAGCAGTGAAATCCGTCCCCCTTCGCTGGGCGCGTCCCGTGGCAATGCTGGCGGCATTGACCCTTGCGGCGTCCTGCGGGCTGCCCAAGGTCGGCCCCAACAAACGCCAGATTTTCGCCGGTTCCGTGCAGCGGGAAGGCGACGCCTTTATCGTCTCGGTCAACGACCGTGTTGCCCGCGCAACCGCTGTGGTTCCGGCTCTCGGCTTTTCTTCCGGCTTCACCACCGCCGGTCGGCTGACCTCTGACACCATCCGCCCGGGCGATGTGCTGGGTCTGACGGTGTGGGAAAACGTCGATGACGGCTTGCTGGCAGCCGAAGCCACCAACTCCACGATATTGGAAGAAGTGCAGGTCGACAGCGCAGGCTACATTTTTGTGCCATATGCGGGCCGCTTGCGTGCTTCAGGGAATACGCCCGAGCAATTGCGCGAAACCATCACTAAGAAGTTGGAAGACCAGACCCCGGACCCGCAGGTGCAGGTGCGCCGCCTGGCAGGTGACGGCGCCACTGTCAGCCTGACCGGCGCGGTCGGTGCTCAGGGCGTCTACCCGATCGAACGGCCGACCCGCACGCTGGCCGCTATGCTGGCGCAGGCCGGCGGGGTGACGATCCAGCCTGAAATCGCCCAGGTCACCGTGATCCGCGGCTCGGAGAAGGGCAAGATCTGGTTCCAGGACTTGTTCGACGATCCCAAGCTGGATGTCGCCCTGCGCGGCGGCGACCGCATTCTGGTCGAAGAAGACACCCGCTCGTTCACCGCCTTGGGCGCAACTTCCGCCCAAGCGCGGGTGCCGTTCGAGAGCCAAGACCTCTCCGCGCTGGAGGCCATTGCCCAGGTTGGCGGTCTGATCTCCACCGCCTCGGACCCGACCGGGGTGTTTGTTCTGCGCAACGAACCCGCCGAGATCGCCAATCAGGTGCTGGGCCGCGAGGATCTGATCGGTGCACAGCGCATGGTCTACGTCCTGAACCTGACCCAGCCGAACGGGCTGTTCATGGCCCGCGACTTCGTGATCCGCGACGACGACACGCTCTATGTCACCGAGGCCCCCTACGCCCAGTGGACCAAGACTATCTCGCTGCTCGTGACGCCGGTGGGGTCGCTGTCGAGCGTCTCCACAGCGCTTGATGGCTAAACTGCCATGCGCCTGAGCGCAGACCAAGACAAAGCCGGGAGCGCTGCTTCCCGGCTTTTCGTTTATAACGGCGGATTTCTGACCCAGCGGCGGGTGCGGCGGATTCTGGAGCTGTCAGGGTACCGCATCCGGCTGGGATTGCCGCAGCCGGAAGACCTGGTTGGCATCTGGGGGGCATCTCCGACTTCACACAGGGGCCTGGCTATAGCCGGGAAGCGCGGGTGCGGGCTGCTGAGGGTCGAGGATGCCTTTTTACGCTCCGTCCATCCCGGGCGCGCCGGAGAACCGCCCGCCGGCCTCCTGCTGGATCGGTCGGGAGTTCATTTCGACGCAGCAGCACCTTCAGACCTGGAACAGATCCTTTCGGGCCACCCGCTTGATGACGCGCATCTGATGCGCCGGTCCCGTGATGCAATTGCCCGGCTCAAGGACGCGCATCTCAGCAAGTACAACGCGTTTTCGCCTGAGATCCCGGCGCCGGAGCCAGGTTATGTGCTTGTTGTGGATCAGCTGCGGGACGACGCCTCTGTAGCCGCCTCCAAGGCAGACCGGGCGCGATTTCTGGAAATGCTCGCCTTTGCCCAGGAAGAGCATCCCGGCGCACGGGTACTGATCAAGACCCACCCGGAAACCCTGCGCGGCTACCGGGCGGGGTATTACGATGCCCAGGACGCTCAGGGCCGGGTTGAGCTGTTCACCGGCAGTATTTCCCCCTGGAAACTGCTTGAAGGCGCCGTGGGAGTTTACACTGTTTCCTCACAGCTGGGCTTCGAAGCCATCCTGGCAGGCCACAAGCCGCGGGTCTTCGGCCAGCCGTTTTATGCGGGCTGGGACCTCAGCACGGATGATGCGCCTCCAGCGCGGCGGCAAAGGCGGCTGACCCGGGCACAGCTGTTTGCGGCCGCAATGATCCTTTATCCCAAATGGTATGATCCGTTCAGGGACAGGCTGTGCGAGCTGGAAACGGTATTGGACAATCTGGAAGCACGGGTGCGCGCCTGGCGCGAAGATCATCAGGGCTGGGCGGCATCGGGCATGCGGCTGTGGAAACGCAAACCGCTGCAGAAGTTCTTCGGTGCTGAGAAGAAAGTACTGTTCACCGAAGACCCCGGAAAGGTGCAGGCGAGCGGCCGTCAGTGGATGGTCTGGGCCGGCAAGGCCACCGAGACGCACGAAGGGGCCGCCCGGGTAGAGGACGGTTTCTTACGGTCGCGCGGGCTCGGAGCTGAACTGGTTCCGCCCCTGTCGCTGGTGACCGACCGGCGGGGCATCTATTACGATCCCGGCCGGCCGTCGGATCTGGACCGTTTGATTGCCCGCCGCGCGGAGATGACACAGGGAGAGGAACTGCGCGCCGAACGCTTGGTGCAATCGCTGATCCAGGACGGCGTGTCAAAATACAATCTGGGCGGCGCTGTGCCCGCCCTGCCCGAGGGTCACCGGATCCTGGTGCCAGGCCAAGTGGAGGATGATGCCTCCATTCGCCTGGGGGCGGGAACGATCCGGAGCAACCTGGAATTGCTGCGCGCCGCGCGGCAGGCCAACCCGGACGCGGTGATCATTTACAAGCCGCACCCGGATGTGGAGGCCGGGCTTCGCACGGGCCGGATTGCAGCAGAAGAGCTAGCGGACGTCGTGGCCGCCAAGGCCGATCCTGCGGCCCTGCTCGGCGCAGTGCAGGAAGTCTGGACGATGACCTCGCTGCTCGGGTTCGAAGCGCTCCTGCGCGGGATCCGGGT
>JBFOLS010000648.1:0-6510 GCA_040830225.1 Leisingera sp. | reverse complement strand
GGCAAGCCCATCCGCGGTGACAACTCTGGGGGCGAGCAGGCGCGCCTTGGCACCCGGCTCACCATGGCGCGCACCGGCCAGCGCCGCGGCTTCCGCCAGCGAGCCGGTACCGAACCGCGCCTTGATCCTGGGCGAGCAGGTCAATGTCTGCTCCCCTGCAATATCCTGTTCCTGCAGCGCAATCACCGGCAGGCCGGATTGCTGTGCGAACTCCTGCATGGCCGGCGTTCCGGCCTTCTCGGCAACCGAGGCCAGCGCATCCACACGCTCCCCGGTCAACGCCAGCGCCGCCTGCAGATCCGCCGCCGTGGCGCGCCCGCGGAATCCGATACCGGCCACCTTCATCGCGTGACGCTCCACTGAATCACGGGCCGCGCCCGGCGCCAGTCGCGCATGGACCCCAGCGGCCCCGCTTCGGCAATCTCGGCTTTCAGCAGATGCCCGCCGCGTTCGGCATGGGCCTGCATCAGCAGGGTCTCGGTCTCCAGCGTGACACCATTGGCAACCAGCCGGGTGCCCTCGGGGAGGATCTCCCACAGGTGGTCCAGCAAGGCCTGGGACCCGCCGCCGCCGATGAAGACGCAATCGGGCAGGGGCTGGCCCTGCAGCACATCCGGCGCCTTGCCCAAGACCGCCGTCATCCGGTGATCAATTCCAAAAGCTGCGGCGTTGGTACGGATGTTCTCCAGCCGGCTCTCGCGCGGTTCAAAGGTTATGGCCCGCGCCCCTGATGCCGCCAGGCACCACTCCACCGAAACCGAACCGGAGCCGCCGCCAATATCCCACAGCAGCTCGCCCGCACGCGGCGCCAAAGCCGACAATGTCAGCGCCCGGATGGGTCGCTTGGTGATCTGCCCGTCGCTGGCGAATAGATCGTCGGCAAGGCCGGAGGCCTGCGGCAGACCTTTACTGCCAGCGGCCACGACAGCTACGGCAGCCGGTGCTTGAATGTCTTGCAGATCAAATCCTTGCGCCGCAGCAGAGCGCACCCGCTGGCGCGGGCCGCCGAGGCATTCCATGACGGTGAGTTGCGAGGCGCCGAACCCTTCCGAAACCAGCCACTCCGCCAGTTCCGCAGGGGCAGCCCCGTCGCGCATGGTGCAAATCACCCGTGTGCCGCTGCCCAGCAGAGGCCGCAGCCGTGTAAAAGGCGCAGCATGCAGGCCGAGGCACAGCACCTCTTCCAGCTTCCAGGCCAGATGGTTGGCGGCCAGGGCGAAGGTGGACGGCACCGGGTGCGAAATCCATTCGTCGGCCTCCAGATGCCGGGCCAGGGAGCCGCCGGCGCCATGCCAGAAGGGATCGCCGGAGGCCAGAACGGCCACTTTGCGCCCGCGGGCTGCCAGCACCGGGTCAATGGAAAAGGGCACGGGCCAGGGCTGGCCCCTGCCGCCTGCACCCGTCAGTTCCAGATGCCGCGGTCCGCCGAAAATCAGTTCCGCTTCGGACAGCGCCTTCCGGCTTGCATCGCCCAAGCCTTCCAGTCCATTTTCGCCCAGACCAATGATTGTGAGCCACGGATCAGACATGACACGCATCCTTCTTCTGGGCGGCACCACCGAAGCCTCGACCCTGGCCAAGACCTTGGCCGAGGCGGGTGCGGATGCGGTGTTCTCCTACGCGGGCCGAACCGCCAGACCGGTCAGCCAGCCGCTGCCGACACGTGTCGGCGGCTTTGGCGGCGCCGAGGGGCTGGCGGCTTATCTGAAGGCGGAAAGCATCACCCATACCGTCGACGCGACCCATCCGTTTGCCGCTCAGATGAGCGCCAACGCTGTTCACGCCTGCAAGGCGGCAGGTGTGCCGCTTTGTGCCTTTGAACGCCCGGCCTGGCAGGCGGGCGAGGGTGATACTTGGGTTCATGCAGACAGTATTGAAGGCGCGGTGGACGCTCTGCCCGAGGCCCGGGCGCGGGTGTTTCTGGCGATCGGCAAGCAGAACCTGGCGCAGTTCGCGGCCAAGCCGCAGCACCACTACCTGCTGCGGCTGGTCGATGAACCGGAGGCGCCGTTGCCGTTGCCCAGCACCGCAGTAGAGATTGCCCGCGGGCCGTTCGACGTCGCGGGTGACACTGAACTGATGCGGCGCCATGGCATCACCCATGTGGTGGCCAAGAACGCTGGCGGCATAGGCGCCGCAGCCAAGCTCACTGCCGCACGCAGCCTCGGCCTGCCGGTCATCATGATCGGCAGACCCAAGGTGCCCGAGCGCCCCGTCAAAGGCAGCGTGGCAAAGGTTATGGCCTGGCTGTCGCATCCTGCTCGCTAACCCTTACCCCTCAGCCGCGTAGCGGGGGGTGTAGACGTAATTGCCGACCCGGCGGGTGTCGCGGTTGCCGACAATCACCACGGTGCGCATGTCGGCCATCTCTGGCGTTGCATCTTTCAACGGAACGGTCAGCAGCTCCTGGCCCGGTTTGGTCACGTCGCGGGCAAAGGTGATCAGCGTGTCCTGACCGCAGGCTTCGCGCAGGATTTCCAGCGCCCGGGCAAACTGATGGGGCCGCGATTTGGAGCGCGGGTTGTAAAAGGCCATCGCCAGCCCGGCCTCGCCGACCAGTTGCAGGCGCTTCTCGATCAGGCTCCAGGGCTTCAGGTTGTCGCTGAGGTTGATGGCCGCAAAGTCATGACCCAGCGGTGCGCCAATGGCAGCAGCCGCAGCCAGCATCGCGGTGATGCCGGGCAGCACCTTGATCTCCAGATCCAGCCACGCAGGGTTCGCTTCGGCGTTGTTCTCCAGCGCTTCGAACACGGCAGAGGCCATGGCAAACACACCGGGATCACCGGAGGAGACCACCACAACGCGCTTGCCCTCGGCGGCCATTTCCAGCGCATGGGTGGCGCGGTCGACCTCGACCCGGTTGTCAGTCGCGTGCAGGGTTAGCCCTTCGCGCGGTTCAATCCGTTTGACATAGGGGATATAGCCAACGATATCAGTAGCTTCCGAAATGGCGTCGCGCACTTCCTGGGTCACCAGTGCTTCGTTGCCAGGGCCGAGGCCCGCAATCACCACCCAGCCGTTTTGCGATAAATTCATGGCCGGCGCCCCTGTCCGTGAACCAATACGATGGAGAAATATGGCACCTCGCCGTCAATCTCCGAGAGCTTCTGCACAGTCTGCCCCGGCATGGTGCCGCGTTCGACCAGCCAGGCGTCTTCGGCACGGCCGGCGCGTTCCAGCGCGCGGCGCAGTTTGGGTAGGTTGCGACCGATCTTCATCACCACCAGCGCGTCGGTTTCCGCTGCGCGTTTAGCCAGCTCATCCTCGCTGAGGGTGGCCATGGCCACGGTCAGAACATCGTCCCCCCAGGTGATCGGCTGGCCGGAGGCGGTCCAGCAGCCGGACATGCCGGTGATGCCGGGCACGATCTCCTGTGCCGCGCGGCCCTGAAGGCGGGTGTAGAGATGCATGTAAGAACCATAAAGGAACGGGTCGCCTTCGCAGAGCACCACCACGTCCTCGGTCTGTGCGATCTCGGCCAGAGTGTCGGCCCAGCGGTCGTAGAATTCGCCCAGTACCCGGTTGTACTCGGGGTCCGAAAAATGGATCTCGGTGGTGACAGGATATTCCATCGCATGTTCGGTGGCGCCCTCGGCCAGCATGCCTTCGACGATGGCGCGGGCCTGGCCCTGGCGGCCGGCCTTGCGGAAATAGGCGATGTGGCGCGCGCCGGAGATCAGCCGGTGCGAACGGACGCTCATCAGGTCTGGATCACCGGGGCCAAGCCCTGCGCAGATGACTTTGCCCATGGGTTACTCTTTCCAGCTCGCCAGCGCGTTGACAGCGGCAACAGTGATGGCGGAACCGCCAAGACGGCCTTTGACGATCATCGACGGCACCGGCAGGTCCTCCATCAGCGCCTCTTTCGATTCCATCGCGCCGACAAAGCCCACCGGGCAGCCGATGATGGCGGCGGGGCGGGGGCAGGACGGGTCCTGCAGCATGTTCAGGAGGTGGAACAGCGCGGTCGGCGCATTGCCGATGGCGACCACGGCGCCTTCCAGTTTCGGGCGCCACAGTTCCAGCGCGGCAGCGGAACGGGTGTTGGACATTTCCTTGGCCAGTTCCGGCACCTTCGGGTCGCGCAGAGTGCAGATCACCTCGTTGTCCGCGGGCAGGCGCGGGCGGGTGATGCCTTCGGACACCATATAGGCGTCGCAAAGGATCGGCGCGCCCTTGGCCAGCGCAGCGCGGGCGGTTTCGGCCATGCCTTCAGAGAAGCGGACGTGTTCTTCCAGCCCCACCATGCCGGCGGCGTGGATCATGCGGACGACAACGCTTTCCTCGTCCTTGTTGAAGCGCGCCAGGTCGGCTTCGCGGCGGATGGTGGCAAAGCTTTCGGCATAGATCGCGGCGCCGTTGGTTTCATAGGTGTGGAGCATGTCAGCTGCCCTCTTTCAGAAGTTCGGGAGCGGCGCGCAACGCGTCGGCGCTCAGGCGGGTCTTTAGCGGGAGATCCGCGGCAGTGCCATGGCGGATCAGAGAGAATTCGTCCTGGCCGGTGGCGGTCAGGGTGAGCGGCGCAGGGCCGGGGCAGGCGCAGCCCTTGGCGCAGCCGGAGACATGCAGCTTTGACCCTGCGGGGACATGGGCTGCCAAGTCTCGCGCCAAATGCCGTGTGGAGGAGAGCGCCTGCAGGCAGCCGGGCGCCCCGGTGCAGGCAACCACGCGCAGGCGCGGATCCGTTGCATCGAGGATCAGGCCGGGCAGGGGCGGCAGGCTAGCGGCGCCTTCCACCAGCAGCGCGCGCCAGGGGGTGAGGCGGATTTCACCGTGATCTGCGAGCTGCGCCAGGGTGGCCGCGGGCATCTGGCCGAACTCCAAAGCGGCAAGAGTCCCCGCGGGGACAGCGCCCGGTTTTGCGCTGAAGCCTGCGTCTGGCTTGTGCGCGGCATGCGCCGGCGGCGGCCCCCGGCGCGCAATGAGACGATGCATCCTGCCACGGCCCTCGGGCGCGCCGCCTTGTTCCAGGAACCAGCGGGCCAGGGTGAGGGCTTCGGGCACGGCGGATTCACGTGTGACGGGCCTACCTGTTTCCGCGCCGTCTGCACACAGCAGCAGGGTCTCGCCTGCGCGTTCGATGCGGATGTCGGCGGCAATATCCTGCAGCACTGTCGTTTCACCGCAGTCGACGGCAAATCCGAATTTGCCGGGCAATGCCAAGCCCGTTGCGGCTGTCAGCGCGGCGCTTAGTTCTGTAGCGATGGCGTGAGTGTCGTCACCTTCGGCCCAGAACGGGGCAAGGAGGACGTTGCGGCGGGCTTCGGCCTGTGCGTCCGGGTCGATCAGACCAAGATCGCGCAAGGCTGCGATCAGCTCTTCATGCGCGTCTTCGCGGATGCCGCGCATCTGCAGGTTGGCGCGGGCGGAGATGTCCAAAAGGCCGTTGCCGAAGTCTTGCGAAAGCCCTGCCACACCGCGCGCCTGGGCAACCGATAGTTTACCAAGCGGTGCACGGACGCGCACCACCAAGCCGTCGCCGGACATCATTGGGCGCAAGGCGCCGGGACACCAGCCATAGACTTTGGGGGCGGCGGTGCTCATGCGGCGCCCTCCAGATCGGCCATGATCGAGTTGCGGCGGGTGCTCCAGAGGCCTGCGTCGAACAGCGCCCGGAAACGGTCGCGCATGGCCTGCAGCGCTTCGGGGTTTTCGCGCTCCATGAAGTCGACAAGGTCGTCGCGGCCCAGGGTTGCCTCGAAGTAAAGGTCAAACAGATGCGGCTGCACCACCTGGGCCAGATGCGCAAAGGCAGCCATGTGGTCGAGGGTGGCGGCGATCTCGGCGCCGCCGCGGAAGCCGTGGCCCATCATCGAAGTGGCCCAGTCCGGATTGGCGGCGCGGGCGCGGGTAACGCGGGCGATTTCCTCACCCAAGCTGCGCGCCTGCGGCTTGTCCGGGCGGGTGGCGTCCATGTGGTAGAGCGCAGGCGTGCTTTGGCCGATGCGGGCCATGGCAGCGGCAAAGCCGGCCTCATGCGCGGCATAGTCCGAGGCGATCAGCAGGTCGGTTTCCGGCAGGTCTTGCAGATGCACAAAGCTGTCAGCGCCCTGCAGCCGGGTTTCCAGCGCCTCGCGGGCGTCGGTGATCGCCCCTTTGGCGTCGATGGCGTGGGAAGAGGCGTTGAGCCAGGCCTCGCCCGCGGCTTGGCGGGCCGCGTCAGTGTAGTCGTCCAGATGCGGATTCATCGAGAGGCCGTACTGGCCGGGCTTAGGGCCGAAAACGCGGGGGGTCTCGGTGAGATAGGGGTTGTCGGTCCGGGTTTCCTCGCGCTGGGCCAGAGCCGACGCCGCGGTTTCGAACATCTGGGCAAGGCCCGGGAAGACGTCGCGGAACAGGCCGGAGACGCGCAGGGTCACGTCGATGCGGGGGCGGTTCAGCATCGACAGCGGCAGCACGTCAAAGCCGGAGACGCGCTCGGAGTTCTCGTCCCACTTGGGCGCAAGGCCTGCGAGGTGCAGCGCCATGGCAAATTCCTCGCCCGCGGTGCGCATGGTGGCAGAGCCCCAG
>JBFOLS010000647.1:0-3083 GCA_040830225.1 Leisingera sp. | reverse complement strand
GGCGACACGTCAATAAATTTGTTTGGCCCGGTAAATGCTGTATGAGTAGGCAGAGGAGCTGCCAGCCGCCTTTGGAAGAGTAAAAATGACGGAAAATCAGCAGTCTGCACAAAAGCTTGCCAAGGGGCGCGGGGCCAAGTTCGTTTATGACGAACTGCGGCGGGAGATCCTGACGCTGGAGCTGGCGCCGGGGGAGCCCTTGGAGGAGACCAGCCTGTCGCAGCGATTCGCCATGTCGCGCTCGCCGAGCCGCGAAGCTTTGGTGCGGCTGTCAGCGGACGGGCTGGTGGAGATGCTGTCGAACCGCTCGACCCTGGTGGCGCCAATCCGGCTGGCGGAGTTTCCGCGCTATGTCGAGGCGCTGGATTTCCTGCAGCGGATCAACACCAGGCTGGCAGCTGAATTCCGCACCGAGGCGGATCTGGAGCAGATGACCCGGGATGCGGCGGCGTTTGAGGAGGCTTGCCGCAAGAACGATTATCTGAGGATGTCAGCGACCAACCGGGATTTCCACATGACCATCGCGGCGGCGGGACGGAACCCCTATTTAGCGCGGTCCTACGGGCAGTTGCTGGATGAAGGGCGGCGGCTCTTGCATATGCACTTCGACTACATTCAGTCGTCGTCGACGGACCATCTGCTGACCAGCGAGCACTTCGATATCATCGAGGCGATCCGCTATCAGGATGTGCCGCTGGCGGATCAGCTGGCGCATGAGCATACCCGCCAGTTCCATGACCGGTTCATGAATTTCCTGAGCGCCCGCTACCACTCCGACTTCGAGTTCTGAGGCCGGCGGCAGTACGGCATACATCTGAGCGATTCCCCTTTTACCCGCAGCCAGCTGGCTGACTGAGATCGTTGAACGGCACAAGCTGCTGCGCCCGAACGCCACTTCAAGGAAAGCTGTTCTTCCCTGTTTGCATGGTCTTACCGCCCTGCAAAGGCAACTGCTTGTTGTAAGCGGAATTTATCATATGCAATCAAATGATACAAAAGTATTGCAAATGATAAAAACTTCACCTTAATGTCACGCCACCCGATGCGGTCCGCAAGAACCCGCACCAGTCTGACGCGTCCTGAGCAAGGGAGGGAAACATGCTCAAATCACTCAAATTCGGAAAACTCCTGGGCCGGGCCGGCCTGGCAGGCGCCCTGGCCCTGTCTGTTGCCACCCTGGCCTCGGCTGCTGACATGCGCCTGAAGTTTGCAGGCACCTTCCCGGTCGATCACCCCGGCACCAAGATGATGGAGCAGATCAAGGCGGATATCGAAGCCGCCGATGTGGGCCTCAAGGTCTCGCTGTTCCCGGCCAACCAGCTGGGGTCCGGCGAAGCGCTGATGGAAGACACCATCCGCGGCAACATCGACTTCACCGCGGCCTTTATCTACAGCCACAAGGACCCGCGGCTGGAGTTTCTGTCGATGCCGTTCCTCGTCAACAATTTCGACGAGATGGACAGCATCATGCGCAACATGGACAGCCCGTTTAACCAGATCCTGCAGGAGCGCCTGAATGAACTGGGTCTGCGGCTGCTGGCCAACAACCCCGAAGGCTTTACCGGCATCGTTGCCAACAAGAAGCCCGAGAACTGGAACCTTCTGGGTTCGAAGGACATGAACATCCGCGTCTGGTCCTCGCCGGTGGTGAAGAACATGGTCGAGGGGCTGGGTTTCCAGGCAACCACTATGGCCTGGGGCGACATCTTCCCGGCGCTGCAGTCGGGTATCGTGGACGGCGCCATCTGCTGCACCAAATCGGCAACTTACTCGATCTTTGCGCAGTCGGATGTGGGCAAATACTACGTCCAGTACAACTCGGTCTCCGAGCTGACCTCCTATTACGCCTCGGAAAAAACCTGGGCCAAACTGGACGACGCGCAGAAAGCGGCTGTGCAAGCGGCCTTCACCAAAGCGTCGGATGACTTCTTTGCTTACAACCGCGAGAACGACGCCAAATTCGGCGAACTGCTGCAGGAGAAGGGGTACGAGATCCTGGCTCTGAACGACGAAGAGCAGGCAGAGATGGCCGCTTGGGTGCGTGAAAACATCTGGCCGACCATGGTCGACACCATTGGCCAGGACACGCTGGACCGTCTGACCGCAGAATAATCCAAGGCCCGCGGCCGGCGGCATCCTGTGCTGCCGGCCCAATTCTGCCACGTCGAAAGGGGAGGGCTGATGAGCGAGATAACCGAGAGACTGCCGCATGGCGCAGCCGCCCCGCTGAGAGCGGCGCTGCGGTTCATGCGCCTGTTCGTGGCAGCCGGCGGCCTGCTGATGGCACTGACCTTCATGGCCGTTGTGATTATTCGCTACGGGTTTGCCGGCAATCTCTTCGCATATGAGGAATGGCTGCTGGCAATCAGCTTCTGGACCTTCTTCTTTGGCGCCGCGCTGGCGGGCGAAAAGAAATCCCACGTCAACGCCGATATTCTGGGCGTTGTGCTGGGCGACGGCAAACTGGCCTGGGCGCGCGGCATCCTCGTTTACCTGATCGAAATCGGGGTCGGCGCCTATATCGTCTATTGGTGCTACCTGGCGGTGGAGAGCGAGATCCTTGCCTATCCGCTGTGGGAGCGGACCACGGCGCTGAAGATCCCCGCTGTTTTCCCCCGTGCTGCGATCATGACCGGTTTTGCCTTCATGACCCTCTTCAACGCGATTTATTTCGTGCTGCATCTCATCGATGGGCCTGACGCCTATCACGCGCCCCGCCCCGAGGAGGACGACGCATGATCATCTTTGGCAGCATTGTCATCATCTGCGGCCTGCTGTTGCTGGGCGTCAGCGTCTATATCGCCTTTGGCGCGGTTCTGCTGTTTCTGGCCATGACCGGCGGCCATGACATCACCGGCTACCTGCCTGCAGGTTACTGGAAGATGAACACGCTGGTTCTGCTGGCGATTCCGCTGTTCATGATCTCCGGTGCGATCATGGAGAAGGGCAAGATCGCCGCGCCTCTGGTCGCGCTGGCCGAGCTGTTCATCGGTCACATCAAGGGCGGTCTGTCCGCTGCTGCTGTGGTTGCCTCAGGCATTTTCGGGTCCATCTCCGGCAGCGCCAACGCGACACTTACCTGC
>JBFOLS010000646.1:0-2017 GCA_040830225.1 Leisingera sp. | reverse complement strand
CGAACGAGCGGGCAGACTGGCCCGGGACCCAATTGTCCCGGGTCTTTTCCTGTGTGCCCGTGCGGCAGGGAGCGGCTGCTCTTGACCAGCCTGATCTTTCTCTGCCATGTGAACGCGGAAGTGGCAAAAGGCGTTTTGCACGCCATTTGAATGTGCTAGAGACGGCATAACCGGGGCGCACACCCGCAAGGCAATGACGGTGAGGTTAGGCACTATGAACGGCATCAGGGCGGGAGCCAGAACCCTCGGCGCGGTCCTTCTGATGGCAGCCCTAGCAGGCTGCGGCGGAGACGGCGGTGCGGTGAAGCGGGGCGAGTCGCTGGAAGCCTTCCCCCCGGACCAGATTTATGAGCGCGGCGAGTTCGAGTTGACCAATCGGCGTGCCAAGGACGCTGCCTACTACTTCGCCGAGATCGAGCGCCTGTACCCCTATTCCGAATGGGCCAAGCAAGCGGTGATCATGCAGGCCTTTGCCTATCACAGCACCAAGGACTACGAGAACAGCCGCGCTGCTGCGCAGCGGTTCATCGATTTCTACCCGGCGGATGAGGATGCGGCCTATGCCCAGTATCTGCTGGCGCTGAGCTATTACGACCAGATCGACGAAGTGGGCCGCGACCAGGGTTTGACCTTTCAGGCGGCTCAAGCGCTTCGCGTTGTGATTGAAGTCTATGCTGACAGTGAGTATGCGAATGCCGCGCTTTTGAAGTTTGATCTTGCTTATGATCATTTGGCGGCCAAGGAGATGGAAGTTGGACGCTTCTATTTGCGTGGAAAGCACTACACTGCAGCAATAAACCGTTTCCGTGTGGTCGTCGAAACTTACCAGACGACCAGCCACACACCCGAAGCTCTGCACAGGCTGGTCGAATCCTACCTGTCGCTGGGCCTGACCGCCGAGGCGCAGACTGCTGCCGCAATCCTGGGCCATAACTTCCAGTCCACCGAGTGGTACGAGAACAGCTACCGGCTGCTGACCGCCAACGGGCTGAAGCCGAAGGACCGCGGCAACAACTGGCTGAGCCAGATTTACCGCCAGATGATCAAAGGGCGGTGGCTGTAACGGCCGCCGCGGCACGGGGACGGGGCGATGCTGCGCGCGCTTGATATCCGGGATATCCTGATCATTGATCATCTGGAGCTGAATTTTCAGCCCGGCCTCAACGTGCTGACCGGCGAGACCGGTGCGGGCAAGTCGATCCTGCTGGACTCCTTAGGTTTTGTGCTGGGCTGGCGCGGCCGCGCCGAGTTGGTGCGTCAGGGCGCCAAGCAGGGCGAAGTGCTGGCGGAGTTCGAGCTTTGCGAAGGCCATCCCGCCCATGCGATCCTTGAGGAAGCCGGGCTGCCGGGCGGGGACGAGCTGATCCTGCGCCGGGTGAATACGGCGGAAGGGCGCAAGACCGCCTGGGTCAACGACCGGCGCTGTTCGGGTGAGGTGCTGCGGGCGCTGTCGGAGACACTGGTCGAGTTGCATGGGCAGCATGACGACCGCGGGCTGCTCAATCCGCGCGGGCATATGGCTCTGCTGGATCAGTATGCCGGTGTTCAGGGCCTGCTGGCTCAGGTGCGCAGCGCTTGGACCGGCGCGGCCAAGGCGCGCAAAACGGTGGAGGCCACCCGTACGGCATTGGAGGCAGTGCGGGCTGAGGAAGAGTTTCTGCGCCATGCCGTAGGCGAGCTTGACAAGCTGGACCCGCAGCCGGGCGAGGACGAGGCGCTGGACACCCGCCGCCGCCAGATGCAGGCGGCCGAGCGCATCCGCGGTGACATTGCTCGCGCCCATGCGCTGCTGAGCGAAGGCGCCGAGGGCGCCATGGGCGAGGCGCAGCGCTGGCGCGAGGGTGTAGCGGGCCAGGAAGAGGATGCCGGGCTGGATGAGCGGCTGGCGGCGCGGTCCCGCGCAATGATCGAACTGGGCGAGGCTCAGGACGGGGTCGAGCGGGTGCTGGGCGCGATGGAATTCAACCCGGGCGAGCTGGAAGATTGCGAGGAGCGCCTGTTTGCCATCAGCGCCTTG
>JBFOLS010000645.1:0-7698 GCA_040830225.1 Leisingera sp. | reverse complement strand
TTGCCTTCGCCAAAGCCGTCGTCGCCCTTGCGCTGGATGAACTCAAAGAAGATCGGCCCGATCACGGTTTTTGAAAAGATCTGCAGCAGGATCTTGGTTTCACCGCCGTCCACAACACCTTCGCCGTCGATCAGAATGCCATGTTTCATCATCCGGTCCTTGGGCTCATCGTGGCCCTGCACCCGGTCATAGGACATGTCATAATAGGTTTCGTTCGGCCCAGGCATGAATTTCAAACCTTTATCCGCAATCGCATCGGTGCTGGCGTAGATATCATCGCTTCCGACCGCGATGTGCTGGATGCCTTCGCCCTTGTACTTCTTAAGGTAGGAGACGATCTGACCGGTCTCACCGCGGTCTTCATTGATCGGGATCCGGATGCGGCCGCAGGGCGAGGTCAGCGCGCGGCTCAGCAGACCGGTGAATTTCCCTTGGATGTCGAAGAAACGGATTTCCTTGAAGTTGAACAACTCGCCGTAGAATTTGAACCACTTGTCCATGTTGCCTTTGAAAACATTGTGGGTCAGGTGATCAAGGTAATAGAACCCGTCGCCACGCGGCTTGGACTGTTTCAGCCAGTCGAATTCTTCGTTGTAGGGCGAGGTGTCGTAGTACTGGTCGATAAAGTAGATCAGCGAGCCGCCGATGCCCTTGATGGCCGGAACATCCATGGTTTTGCCGGGACCTTCGAAAGCCTCAGCGCCTTTGGAAACCGCATGGTCGAAGGCCTTCTGCGCATCCGCCACACGCCAGCCCATCGCCGGTGCGCAGGGGCCGTGCTCTTCCACGAATTTTGCGGCAAAGCTCTCCGGGTCCGCATTCAGGATGTAGGTGACATCGCCTTGCTGCCACAGTTCCACAAGCGGCTGGTCCTTGCGGCGGGCGACCAGTTCATAGCCCATGCGGGTGAACAGCGCCCGCAGTTCTTCCGGGTCGGGGCTTGCAAACTCAACAAACTCAAAGCCATCGGTGCCAGCCGGGTTTTCCGGCGTGATTTCGGACTTCGGGGCGTTGTGCGGGAACGGGCCCATAGCGCGTCTCCTTTAGGTCAGGTCGGGATAGGTTGAATTCTTGCATCAAGAATACCGCATATCCCACGCGTGTTTTCCGCGTAGTTTCGCACGAAGACCTTGATTTGCGCGCAGTTCACGCGCAACTTCATCGAGACACGAAGGAAATGCGCATGCTTGACCCAATCGACACAAAGCTCCTCGCCGCACTTCAACGGGATGCGCATTTGACCGCGCAGCAACTGGGGGAGATGCTAAACCTTTCGCCCAGTCAGGCGGGGCGGCGGCGGCAGAGGCTGGAGGCGGAAGGCTATATCCAGGGCTATTCAGCGCGGCTCGATCCGGCTCGGCTTGGGCTGACGGTGCAGGGATTCGTGCAGGTTCATTTGGGCAGCCACGGTCCCGAACAGTCCAAGGGATTCGCCCGCCTGGTCGCCAGCCGGCCCGAAATCACCTCAGCCTGGACAATGACTGGAGAGGCCGATTATCTGCTTCGCGTTTACTGCACCGGGCTGGAGGAGCTGAATGCGCTCATTCACGACACTTTATTGCCGCATCCCGCCGTTTCCCGGGTCCAAAGCCAGATCGTTATGGCACAGTTAAAACGGGACGCGCCGCTGCCGACTTAACCAAGCAGGAAGGAATTAGAGGTAATTATTCAGCAACAGCTTCTTTAACCCAAAGTGGAAAGTTCCGTGTCTTTTGTTGACCGCCGAGTTGAAACGCGCCCCACCAGCGGCGAGGCCCCGTTTGCTCTCAACGAAGTGTTCTTTTCGAGGACTGACAATCGGGGCGTGATCCAGGCCGGCAACTATGTGTTCCGCAGGGTCGCAGCCTTCCCTTGGGAGGAGCTGATCGGCACACCCCACAAGGTGATCCGCCACCCGGACATGCCCAAGGGGGTGTTTTCGCTGTTCTGGGACACTATCCAGCGCGGCGAGTGCATCGGCGCCTACGTCAAGAACAGATCCAAAGACGGGCTGTACTATTGGGTGTTTGCCGTGGTGGTGCCCTGCAAGGACGGATACCTTTCTGCCCGCATCAAACCCAGCAGCACATTGTTCGACGACGTCCGCGGCCTCTATGCGCAGATGCTCAAGCTGGAACAGGATGAAGGCCTCAGCCCTGAGGACAGTGCCGCCTACCTGCTCGACTGGCTGGCCGGCCAGGGCTACGAGGACTACCACCAGTTTGCCGCCCACGCACTGAGCCAGGAGCTGATCGCAAGGGATCAGGGGCTGGGCAATCAGTCCCATGTCCGGATCCAGGAGCTGACCGGGATGCTGCGCAACGCGGAAACTCTGGTGGAGGAGACCGAGGGCCTCATCACCGATTTCGATGCGATGCATACCATTCCGCACAACTTGCGTGTGCTGGCCTCCCGGATCGAGCCCTCAGGCGGCCCGGTCACGGTGCTGTCCCAGAACTACGGCTCGATGTCGCGCGAGATGTCGGACTGGTTCGGTGCCCATGTGATGGGCAAGAACAGCAATTTCGCCAAGATCAAATCCTCGGTCAATGACAGCCTGTTTGTGGAAGGTATGGCCCGCATCCTGATCGAATGCGACAACCAGCTGCAAAAAGAACGCCGCGATCTAGGAACCCCCGACATGGAGGAAGAGCGCAAGATCCTTGCCGATTTGGTAAAGGAGCAGGTGAAACGCTCGCAGGACGGCATGAGGGAAGTCGACGACGAAGCCGCACGGATCACCGGCGCCTGCCAAATCATGCACCGGCATTTCCTGGGCCTCAGCTCGACCCGGGTCCTGCTCAAGATCGAAAGCGCCAGGCTGACTGCTTCCGGGGAAACCCTGGCCGATATCATCGATCAACTGGGCGGCTTCCAGGAAAGGATCTCACGGCGGCTGGACCGGATCGGCAAGCTCAGCGAGGAAATCCGCCTGCAGGAACAGTAACCTCCTCCCGCGAGTGGAGCCCGCTGGGCAAAAACCATGCAGCGTCCGCCCTTCGCAGGCGCTGTTTTGCTTTTGGCGCCAGCCGTAGACGGCAAAGCCATTGCCAAGGCACCAGCAGGCTTGCGATACCTTTTCTATGGAAGAGTTTTTTTATCAGGCAACCATTTATCTGGCTGCAGCCGTCATCGCCGTCCCTCTTGCTGCACGTCTAGGGCTAGGCTCGGTTCTGGGCTACCTGGCCGCGGGCATTGCAATTGGCCCGGTATTGGGGCTGACCGGCACCGAAACCGAGGATCTGCGCCACTTTGCCGAGTTTGGCGTGGTGATGATGCTGTTCCTGATCGGGCTCGAGCTGGAACCGCGGGCACTCTGGGCGATGCGGCACAAGCTCTTGGGGCTTGGCGGCATGCAGGTCGCAGCCTCCACCCTGGCTTTGATGGGCGCAGCCATGGTGATGGGCCAGCCTTGGCACGTCAGCTTGGCGGTGGGGCTGGCGCTATCGCTCTCTTCGACCGCAATCGTGCTTCAGACGCTGTCGGAAAAGGGGCTGATGCGCACCGGCGGCGGCCGTTCGGCCTTTTCGGTTCTGCTGACCCAGGACATTGCGGTGATTCCGATCCTCGCTTTCCTGCCGCTCTTGGGCAGCTATGCGATCCCGCAATTCTCCGCCAACGGCGCGATCAGCCGCGACGGCGCTGGACATGGCGGCGGCCACCACTCGCTGTCGCTTGTCGACGGGCTGCCCGGCTGGGCGGTGGCGCTTGTCACCCTGGCCGCCATCGCCGCCATTATCCTTGCAGGCATCTACCTCACCCGGCCGGTGTTTCGCTTCATCCACGCCTCCAACCTGCGCGAGATGTACACCGCATTGGCACTGATGATCGTGGTCGGCATCTCCTTCCTGATGACGCTGGTCGGCCTTTCCCCCGCGCTTGGCGCCTTCCTGGCGGGCGTCGTACTGGCCAACTCTGAATTCCGGCACGAGATGGAGAGCGACCTCAACCCGTTCAAGGGGCTTCTGCTGGGGTTGTTTTTCATCACAGTCGGCGCGGGCATCGACTATCACCAGTTTCTGGCCGACCCCGGCGACCTGATCGGACTGGCAGCGCTGGTGATCTTTGCCAAGGGCGCTGTGCTCTTCATGGTGGGCCGCGCCTTTGGCCTTAGGCGCCGCGACCTGTGGCTGTTCACCCTCGGCCTGGCCCAGGCAGGCGAGTTCGGCTTTGTGCTGCTGGCCTTTTCGACCCAGCTCAACGTTGTTCCTGCGGCCTTGTCGGAGAAACTTCTGCTGGTGATTGCGCTGTCGATGCTGATCACGCCGCTCTTGTTCATCCTGTACGACCTGATGTCCAAACGCATGGCCGAGGGGCGGCAGGAGTTTGAGCCTGACGAGATCGACGAGGAAGGCCCGGTGATCATCGCAGGCATCGGCCGCTTCGGGCAGATCGTCAACCGGCTGGTGCAGGCCAGCGGCTTCAAGACCGTGGTGCTGGACCATGACATGGAGGCGGTACAGTTGATGCGCCGTTTCGGGGTCAAAAGCTTCCTCGGCGATCCGACCCGGCCCGAGCTGCTGAAGGCGGCGGGCATTGCCAAAGCCAAGGTCTTTGTGGTGGCGCTGGATGACCCCGAAGGGGTGGTCAAGATGGTCGACTATGTGCGCCGGGCCTATCCTGACCTGCACATTATCGCCCGCGCCAAGGACCGCAATCACGTCTACGAACTCTACAAGGCCGGGGCTGACGACATTGTGCGCGAGATGTTCGACAGCTCGGTGCGTGCAGGCCGCTACGTATTGGAGAACGCTGGCCTCAGCGAATATGAGGCAGCGCAGGCGGCGCAGACCTTCTATGCTCACGACCGCGCCAACCTACGCGATCTGGCGCAGCATTGGATCCCCGGCGTGCCCGCCAGCCAAAACCCCGCTTACATTGATCGCGCGCGGGAGCTGGAGAAAGCCATCGAAAGCGCCATCTTTGAAATGGCCGAGCGCAAGCGCAAGAAGTCCTCAGAGGCCGCAGAATGACAAAGCCCCGGCAACTGGCCGGGGCTTTACAGTTTTCAGACCGGGGCGGCCCCTTCTCAACCGTCAGAGACACCGGCCTCGGCAAAGGTCGCCATGCCGCTGTGACAGGCAATGGCACCTTTCAGCACCTGGATAGCCAGCGCCGCACCGGAGGCCTCTCCCAGCCGCAGACCCAACGACAGCAAAGGCTGCTTGCCCAGTTTCTCCAACAGCACCGGATGCGCACCTTCAGCGCTTTGATGGCCCGCCACGGTATGATCCAGTGCCCCGTCCGCAATCCGGGACAGGCAGGCTGCCGCGGCGCAGCAGATGAAGCCGTCCAGAATCACCGGAATATGCAGGATCCGCGCCGCGGCAATGGCACCGGCCATGGCGGCAATCTCGCGCCCGCCTAGGCATGCCAGCGCATCAAGGCCGTCCCTGATTGACGCCTGGTGCAGCGTGATGCCTTCTGTCACCACCCGGGTTTTGTTGGCCAGCCCTGCATCGTCAACTCCGGTGCCGCGGCCGGTCCAATCCGCCGCATCTCCGCCAAACAGCGCACAGGCCAGCGCCGCCGCAGGTGTGGTGTTACCAATACCCATTTCACCGACAACCAGCAGGTCGGCGCTGGGGTCCACCGCATTCCAGCCCGCCTGAAGCGCCGCCAGCAGCTCATCTGCGCTCATCGCCGGGCCCTGGGTGAAATCAGCAGTGGGGCGGTCCAAATCCAGCGCATGAACGTCCATGCGCGCACCTGCAAGCCGGGCCAGCTGGTTTATCGCGGCACCGCCGTGTTCGAAGTTGATCACCATCTGCGCGGTCACCTCGGCCGGGAAAGCTGAGACGCCTTGCGCCGTTACCCCGTGATTGCCGGCAAAGACAATCACCTGCGGCGCGGTGATTTCCGGTCGGCCGGTTCTGCGCCAGCCGCCGTACCAGATGGCCAGGTCCTCCAGCCGCCCCAGCGCCCCCGGCGGCTTGGTCAGTTGAGTGTTGCGCGCAGCGGCGCCATCAAGCGCCGCCTGGTCCTGCGCAGGGGCGCCCGCAAGTGCGGCGCGGAAATCATCAAGGGAGGAAAGCTGTGGCAGCATGGCATTGCCTCGTTGCATCTGAGTGGGTGACGCGGATAAAGCGAGTCTCAGACTGTTTACCCGCTGGCTGTAACGCCGCAAGCCCTCCAATAGGCCCGCAGATGCGAAAAAACGACATTCATGCAAAAGACGTGGCTCTGGCGCTGGTGCTGCTGACCCGGCTGCCGCTGCCGCATCTGCCCGCTGACGCCTTCCAGCGTCAAGCCAAGGCAGTCTGGGCGTTTCCGCTGGCCGGGCTGGCGGTGGGCCTGCCTGCAGCGCTTCTTGCCGCACTGGCGCTGGCGGGCGGCCTGCCGGCGATGGTGGCCGCAGGACTGGCGCTGGCGGTGCAGGTGATGCTGACCGGCGCTATGCATGAGGACGGGCTGGCCGACACCGCGGATGGTCTCTGGGGCGGCTTCACCCGCGAACGGCGGCTGGAGATTATGAAAGACAGCCGCATCGGCGCCTACGGGGTCATTGCCTTGATCCTGGGCTTCGGCCTGCGCTGGAGCGCGCTTGCAGCGCTGATCCAGATTGCCGGTCCATGGCCCCTGCTGGCTCTGGCAATGCTGAGCCGCGCGGTGATGCCCGCGATAATGGCAGCTCTGCCCAATGCGCGTGCTGCGGGCCTGTCGCAAACCGTGGGCCGCCCCCGCGCCCTGTCCTGTGCTCTGGCGGGCCTGCTGGCGATTGCCCTGTCGCTGCCGCTGATTGGCCCAGCTGCCATTGGCGCGGCTTTGGCTATGGGCGCAGCCGCGGCGGGCATCGGCGTTCTGGCCAAAGCCAAGATTGGCGGTCAGACCGGAGACATTCTGGGCGCGTCGCAGCAAGTGGCGGAAATTGCCGGGCTGCTCACCCTCCTTGCCATCTGCAGCTGAAGCAGGCTGCACGAAAAAGGCCGCGCCCGATAGGGCACGGCCTTGCGATCCAATGATCCAGAAGATCAGGCAGCGCGGGAGGTGAGCACCTCGTCCACCTGCTTGGCGGCGGCGATCTCGTCATTGCCCGAGACAGCGGCCACTTCGCGGGTCAGGCGCTCAAGAGCCGCTTCATAGAGCTGGCGCTCCGAATAGCTCTGCTCGCGCTGGTCGTCGGTGCGGTGCAGGTCGCGCACCACTTCTGCGATGGAGATCAGGTCGCCGGAGTTGATCTTCTGCTCATACTCCTGGGCACGGCGCGACCACATGGCGCGCTTCACCTTGGCCTTGCCCTTGAGCGTTTTCATCGCCTGGGCAATCACGTCCGGCGAGCTCAAGGAGCGCATGCCCACTTCGGTCGCCTTGTTGGTCGGCACCCGCAGGGTCATCTTGTCCTTTTCAAAGGTGATCACGAAAAGCTCCAGCGAAAAGCCGGCCACTTCCTGCTCCTCAATAGAGATGATCTGGCCAACGCCATGCGCCGGGTAGACCACGTATTCATTGGGGCGGAAATCGAGCTTCTTCGACTTGGTCATACAGGTTCTTCCTCACTCATCAGCCGGGACGGCTCCGGCACTTTTTGCGAACAAAACACCCGGTTCCGGTCAGTGGATCGTGACCAGCCCCCAGGACATTTTCTCCGCAGAAATACCGCCCATGACACGCACTGCTCAAGGCGTGCGCCGGGGGCGGACTCCGATTGTTTATGTCTTTTGTCCACCAAGTATATCACAAAAAAGGGCCGCCCGAAAGGCGGCCTGCTGGCAAGGGTTC
>JBFOLS010000644.1:0-4141 GCA_040830225.1 Leisingera sp. | reverse complement strand
TTTGGCGCCACGCTGACGGTGCTGACGACCGGGGCTAATGCTCCGATGCTCGAAATGCAAAAAGAACGCCTGCGTGAGCGGGTGAACGCGGTCTATGGCTTCAACGCCATCTCCAAGGTGCGGATCACGCAAACGGCACCGACGGGATTTTCCGACGGCCGCGTGGAATTCAAATATGCCCCCAAAGTGCAAGCGCCGCTGCAGCCTGACCCGCAGGATGCTGCAGAGGCCAGCAAAGCAGCGGAAGGGGTGGAAAACGACGATTTGCGCGCCGCTCTGGAGCGTCTGGGGCGCAATGTGCTGACAAAACAGAAAACGCAAAGAAAGGGGTTCAAATGACCCGTCTCATGTCTGGTGTCTTTGCCGCGGTTGCGGTGGTTGCGGGCGGTTATGCCCTGTCGGGGTTGAACAGCCAGAGCAATCTGCCGGAAAACCCGCTGGTCGGCGCCGCCTTTGCGCAGGAAGCCGAAGTGGATACTTCCACCATCACCGAGATGACACTGGGTGCGGAGGACGCACCGGTCACGCTGATCGAATACGCCTCCTACACCTGCCCGCATTGCGCGAACTTCCACAACAATACCTTCAAGCAGTTGAAGGAAGACTACATCGACACCGGCAAGGTGAAGTTCATCTACCGCGAGGTCTAGTTCGATCGCTACGGCCTGTGGGCGTCGATGATCGCCCGCTGCGGCGGCACCGAGAAGTTCTTTGGCATCTCCGATCTGATCTACAAGGGTCAGTCCGAATGGGCACGGGCTGGCGGTGCGTCGGAGATCGTTGACGAACTGCGCAAGATCGGCCGTCTGGCCGGCATCGAAAACGAAAAGCTGGAAGCCTGTCTGCAGGATGGAACAAAGGCGCAGACCCTGGTGACCTGGTATCAGGAAAACGCCACCGAGCACGGCATTGAAGCCACTCCGTCGTTTGTCCTGAATGGTGAGAAGATCTCCAACCAGTCATATGCGGACTTCAAGACGCTGCTGGATGCTGAACTGGAAGGCTGATCCGCCTATACCGTCAAATTAAGAGCTCGGGCCAAATGCCCGGGCTCTTTTGATGTTCAACTGCCTATAACCGCGAAGCATCAGGGCGCAGGTGCCGCTTTCTTCAACAGCTCTTTGAAGGCGTCATCCCTGGCGATCTGCAATCTGACCGGCAGTGTGATCACTTTTGAACGGAACTTGTCCGGCAGGCGGACGGCGTCTTTCTCGGTAGTGACCAACTGGGCATTCAGCAGCTTGGATTCGTTCTCCAACCGGTTCAGCAAGGCGCTTGTCAGCGGCTGGTGATCGTCCAGTGCTTCGGCCCGGGCGATGTCGGCGCCGAGGCTGCGCAGAGTGTTGAAGAACTTCTGCGGATGGCCGATGCCGGCAAAGGCCAGAACTTTTGTGCCGTTCCAAGGCATGCCGGTCTGCAGCGGTTCCAGCGCGCCGGTGAAATGAGGCAGGCCTTGCAATTGACTGCCCCAGGCGGAGGCGAATGCTGTCTGTGCTGGGTCAGGCCCCAGAGACAGCACGGCATCGGCGCGTTTCAGGCCGGTGGCGACGGGTTCCCGCAAGGGGCCGGCCGGCAGACAGCGGCCGTTGCCGAAACCGTGCTTTGCGTCCACGACGATCAGGGACAGGTCCTTAGCCACAGCCGGGTTCTGGAAGCCGTCGTCCAGCACGATCACCGTGGCACCGGCTTCAGCTGCGGCACGGGCTCCGGCGGCGCGGTCCTTGGCCACCCAGACCTCAGCAAAGGCGGCCAGCAGCAGCGGCTCGTCCCCGGTTTGCGCAGCCTTGTGCTGCCCGGGGATAACCTGAACCGGGCCTTCCAAGGAACCGCCATAGCCACGGGTCACCACATGCGGTTCGTGACCGAGGTTGCGCAGGGTTTCCAGCAGCCAGATCACGGTGGGCGTCTTGCCGGTGCCGCCTGCGTTGAGATTGCCGACACAAATCACCGGCACCCCGGCGTTTGCCGGGCTGCCCTGGGCCAGCCGCGAGGCAGTGGCGCGCGCATAGGCCCAGCCCAACGGGGTCAGCAAAGCCGCCCGCAGATCAAAGGAGCCGGGGGGCTTGTGCCAGAAATCAGGTGCCCGCATTTGTGTCCTCACGCTGGTCCAGCAGAGCTTGGACCTTGTCCAAAAGTATGTCGGTTGTGGCAGCGCTTTCTGTCACGCTCTGCCAGCCGGCCAGTGCCATCTCTGCCGCCCTGTCGGGTGCTGAGAGGGCGATAACCGCGTCGGCCATGTCTGCCTGCGTCTGCACGGGCTGCGCGGCACCAGCCTTGGCCAACCGTTCATAAAGTTCGCGGTGGGCGTGGATGCCGGGCCCATGCAGAAGGGCAGATCCTAGGGCTGCGGCATCCAAGGGCGACTGGCCCTGGGCTGCCGGGTCGAGGCTGCTGGCGATCAGGGCAACGGGAGACAGCCGGTACCAGAGACCTAAATCTTCGCCACCGGTGAGCACGACCTGGCTCAGATCTTCCGGCTCATCCCCGTTCTCCCAATCCGCAAATGGCAGGCCGCTTTCCTGCAGCAGTTTGCCAGCAGCTTCGAGATCGCGGGGAGTATCCAGCGCGACCACGAGAAGCAGCCGGTGCAGCAGACGCAAAGCCGACCGGTGGGTTTCGAGAATCCGGGGCAGTTCACTGAGCTTGGTGTGGGCAGCCAGCCAGACCGGGCGGCTCCCCAAAGTCTGCTGCATAGACGCCAGTTCGTCATCATTGCAGCCGGGCGGAATGGCGGAGACCCGAAGCTTTGCCGCCAACTCGACCCGCTCTGCCGGAAAACCGGCCCGGATCAACCGCGCTTGCACTGCCTTGGAAGGGGTCAGAATGCATGTCAGCCCGTCCAGCAGCCGCTTCCGCTGGTCCGGCAGCCAGCGGCTGGCACGGTTTGGGACTTCATTCTCCAGCAAGTCGGCCAGCAGCACGCCAGTGTTCCGCTCCCGCAGCTGTTTCAGCATGACGCGGCGGGATGGCGTGCCGGTCCAGATACAGGCGTCGGGCTGCCAGTGGCTGAGGAAATCTCGGGCTTCAGATGCGCTGTCTTCAGAGAGAGGGCCGATTGGAATGTCGCAGCCGACCGTACCGGTCAGCCGCAGCCCTGGTTCCCAGCTGGCCAGCACGGAAAGATCCGGGCGCAGGCTTTTTAAGCGGCGGCCTATGTCGCAAAGCGCCAGATAACGTTCAGGCGTGGTCGCGTGCACCCACAGCAGCTCGCCCTTGGGGCGGGGCTGCAGCACGGAAGCGCGGCTGGGAGCTGTGGTTCGCCGTTGCATCTGGTTCGATCTGAATTTTCCGGCCCAAGGTATCTGCAACATGTGGGTTTGTCTGTGAAAACTTTACGTCTGGCTGTGGCGGGGCTGCTGAGGCGGCTTAAGGCCGGTTGAGTTCAATGTCCAGCAATGCCGGGGCTGTCCGGATCCAGCCGTGCCATCAAAGTCTGGTGCAATGCACTGCTGCCTGCAACCACCCCGTTCAGTTGCGGGTGCGGATTATTGAAGCGCAAGGGTGCAGCCATTCTGTCTGTGATGGTGCCGCCCGCCTCGCGGATCAGCAGATCACCGGCTGCGATGTCCCATTCCCAGCTTGGCCGCAGGGTCAGCATGGCGCCAAAGCGGCCGTCCGCCACTTTGGCGAGACGGTAAGCCAGCGACGGCCGGTAGCTGCGGATGAACTCCGGCGGGGCGCCGTCCAGCCAGTGATGGGCCTGAAGGTTCGGTTTGGCGGCCAGCACCTCGGCGCTTGCCAGGTCCGCGTCGGAGGACACCTGGATAGGTGTGCCGTTGCAGGCAGCGCCTTGGCCCTTGGCTGCGGTAAACATCAACTCACGTTGCGGCAGGTAGATCACTGCAGCAGTTACCTCGCCGTGTTCCGTCACTGCAAAGGAATGCGCCCAGGTGCGGGAGCCTTCAGCAAAGCTGCGGGTGCCGTCGATCGGGTCAATGATGAACACCCGGTCGCAGGTCAGGCGCTCACCGCTGTCTTCAGTTTCCTCAGACAGCCAGCCGTAATCGGGCCGTGCTTTGGGCAGCATGCCTTCCAGCATGGCATTGACAGCCAGATCCGCCTCGGTCACCGGGCCTGCACCGCCAGGCTTGTCCCAGCGCTTGGCCTCGGGGCCCGTATAGCGGCACGCAATGTCTCCGGC
>JBFOLS010000643.1:0-5654 GCA_040830225.1 Leisingera sp. | reverse complement strand
TTTTCGGGATGCTGAACGTGCGCTCGGGCGCGGTGCGGCTTGGCGGTGAGGATATCACCAAGCTCAGCCCGCAGGACCGGGGGATCAAAGGCATGGGGTTTGTGCCCCAGACCCACAACATCTTCACCTCGATGACGGTGGAGGAAAATCTGGAGATAGGTGCCTTTATCCGCACCGATGACATCCGGGACACGATGGAGCAGGTCTATACCCTGTTTCCGATCCTGCGGGAAAAGCGCAACCAGCCTGCCGGCGAACTGTCCGGAGGCCAGCGCCAGCAGGTGGCCGTGGGCCGCGCGCTGATGACCAAGCCCAAGGTGCTGATGCTGGACGAGCCCACCGCGGGTGTTTCCCCCATCGTGATGGATGAGCTGTTCGACCGCATCATCGAGGTTGCCCGCACCGGGCTGCCGATCCTGATGGTGGAGCAGAACGCCAAGCAAGCGCTTGAAATCGCGGACAAAGGTTACGTTCTGGTGCAGGGGCGCAATGCCTATACCGGCACCGGCAAGGAGCTGCTGGCCGATCCCGAAGTGCGCAAGTCGTTCCTGGGAGGGTAATATATGATCATCCCCCGGTTAAGTCGCTGCGCCGGTTTGCTTGGTATTTTGAGTACTGGCGCAATAGTTGCGGTGTCTGGCGAACTCAAAGCCGCGCCGCTGCAACACAGCTGCCTTTTCGACCACGTTGCAAAGGTAACCAAGGAAGGTATGCAAAGGGCTGACGTTTCCTTACGGGTAACTGTTGCACACCGGAAACGCAGTGGTCGCGTGATCGTAGATGGCAGCGGTGACTATAAAGCCCGTGCCAAGTCTTTCGATAACGGTGCTGTCGAGTACATCTTCAAAACAGGCGTCTCGAAAGAAACAATCACTATAAGCCCGCAAGGCGAAGCCCTCTGGGACATCCGATTCAGAAATGAGGATTACATGGTTTATGCCGGAACCTGCGGCGCAGTAGAGGTGGCTTCCTGATGGATCTTCTCAACGCCCTTGTGGCGCTTACCAACTTTGTTGTCATTCCGGGGCTGGCCTATGGCTCGCAACTGGCACTCGGCGCGCTGGGGGTGACGCTGATCTACGGGATCCTGCGGTTCTCGAACTTTGCCCATGGCGACACCATGGCCTTTGGCGCGATGGTCACGATCCTGTTCACCTGGCTGTTCCAGTCGATGGGCATCAGCTTTGGCGTGCTGCCGACGGCCCTGCTCGCCCTGCCCTTCGGCATTGCCGGCACCATCCTGCTGGCGCTGCTGACCGACCGCACCGTCTATCGCTTCTACCGGGAGCAAAAGGCGAAACCGGTGATCTTCGTGATGGTCTCGCTGGGTGTGATGTTCATGATGAACGGCATCGTGCGTTTTATCATCGGCCCCGGCGACCAGCGTTTTGCCGATGGTGAGCGTTTCATCATCAAGGCCCGCACTTTCAAGCAGATGACCGGCCTGAACGAAGGTCTTGCGATCAAAACCACCCAAGGGATCACCGTGGTTACCGCGATCATCGTAGTGGCAGTGCTGTTCTGGTTCCTGAATAAGACCCGCACCGGCAAATCTATGCGGGCCTACTCGGACAACGAGGATCTGGCGCTGCTGTCCGGCATCAACCCGGAGCGCGTGGTGATGTACACTTGGATGATCGTGGCGGCGCTGGCCACCATTGCCGGCGTGCTTTACGGCCTCGACAAATCGTTCAAGCCCTTCACCTATTTCCAGCTGCTGCTGCCGATCTTTGCCTCCGCCATCGTCGGCGGCCTCGGCAATCCGCTCGGCGCCATTGCCGGCGGGTTCATTATCGCATTCTCCGAAGTGACGATCACCTATGCCTGGAAGAAGGTTCTGAACTACTCGCTGCCGGACAGCCTGGCGCCTGACGGGCTGGTTCAGCTCCTCAGCACCGACTACAAATTCGCGGTTTCCTTTGCGATCCTGATTGTTGTCCTCCTGTTCAAGCCCACCGGCCTTTTCAAAGGGAAAGCGGTATGACCGAGACCATGAAACATACCCTTCTTTTCGTTTTTGTCGGCGTGTTGATCCTGCTGGAAGGCATGACAAATTTCCTGTTCTTCTCCGGCTCCTGGAACTCGGCGCTGGTGATCCTGAACATGGGGCTGATCTCGGCCGTCATGGCCATCGGCGTGAACATCCAGTGGGGCTTTGCCGGGCTGTTCAACGTCGGCATCATGGGCTTTACCGCCCTTGGCGGGCTGGCCGTTGTGCTGACCTCGACCCCGGTGATCCCCGAGGCCTGGTCCTCGGGCGGTGTCAGCATTGTGATGGCCTTGGTTCTGGGCGCGCTGACCGTCGTGTCCGGTGTGATGATCACCAAGTTCATGGCCCCTGGTAAGACCCGCATGCTGGTTCTGGCCGCTGTCATGATCGTTGGTTTTTTTGTCTACCGGGCGATCTTTGACCCGGCTGTTGGATCGGTCGAGGCAATCAATCCGGCACTGCAGGGCAACATCGGCGGCCTCGGCCTGCCGGTTCTTCTGGCCTGGCCCGCGGGCGGCCTGCTGGCGGCCGGCGCTGCCTGGCTGATCGGCAAGACCGCATTGGGTCTGCGCTCGGACTACCTGGCGATTGCCACGCTGGGCATTGCCGAGATCATTCTGGCGGTTCTGAAAAACGAGGACTGGCTGTCGCGCGGTGTGAAGAACGTCGTCGGCCTGCCCCGCCCGCTGCCCTTTGAGGTGGAACTGCAGAACGACCCCGCCTTTGTGGAACGTGCAGCAGGGTTCGGCCTTGATCCGGTCCTGGCCTCAACCATCTACGTTAAGGCAGGCTACGCTCTGCTGTTCACCGTTGTGCTGCTGGCCTTCCTGTGGATGGCGCAGATGGCACTGAAAAGCCCCTGGGGCCGGATGATGCGCGCCATCCGCGACAACGAAACCGCGGCCGAGGCGATGGGCAAGGATGTGACCCGCCGCCATCTGCAAATCTTCGTGCTGGGTTCCGCCATCTGCGGCATTGCCGGTGCGATGATGACCACGCTGGACAGCCAGCTGACACCGGGCACCTACAACCCGCTGCGCTTCACCTTCCTGATCTGGGTGATGGTGATTGTCGGCGGTTCCGGCAACAACTTCGGCGCAGTGCTTGGCGGTATGCTGATCTGGTTCTTCTGGGTCAAGGTGGAGCCGATGGGCATTCTTCTTATGGAACTCGTGACCTCCGGCATGGCCGAGGGCAGCAGCCTCAAGGCCCATCTGCTGGAAAGCGCTTCACACATGCGGCTGTTCACCATGGGGCTTATACTGCTTCTGGTGCTCAGATTCAGTCCGCGAGGCTTGATCCCCGAGAAGTAAAACACAACGCCGCCCCGGTCTTCCGCGGGCGGCGCTTTCTTTCTCCTTCATGTTCGCCTTGCCGGAAAAGCCCCGTCAGAGCCACAGTTCTGTCCGGAGTTGAACCAAGTCGGTTTCAGCGCCCCTTGAAGAAGCTGCCGAGAATACCGCGGACAATGCGCCGTCCAGTGGTGCCCTTCAGTTCCTTGATCACCGCTTCGGACATGGCCGAGGCAAACGTGTCCTTCTTCCGGTAGCTTTTCGAGGATGACCGGCTGACCCGCGTCCCCGAGAAACGGCGGGCTGCGTTGAACTCCCGCGCCATCGGCTGCGGATCTTCCTCAGCCTTTTCTTCTGCTCGTTCCGCTTCCTGAGCTGCGGCCTGTGCCCTCTGAGCCAGGATTTCATAAGCAGAGCGGCGGTCCAGCGGCTGATCGTATTTGCCTGCCATATCCGATGATTTCAGAATACCCTGACGCTCTTCAGCTGAAATGGGCCCCAGTTGCGAGCTGGGCGGGCGGATCAGCGTCCGCTCCACGATGCCCGGCACACCCTTCTTCTGCAGCATTGAAGTGACAGCTTCGCCAACGCCGACCTCTCGAATGGCTTCTTCCGTCGAAAATCGGGGGTTTTCCCTGTAGGTGTCCGCAGCCAGGCGCAGGTTTTTGCGGTCCTTGGCCGTAAAGGCGCGCAATGCGTGCTGTACCCGGTTGCCGAGCTGCCCGAGGATATCCTCCGGAACATCGGCTGGGTTCTGGGTGATGAAGTAAACCCCGACGCCTTTGGAGCGGATGAGGCGAGCAACCTGCTCCACCTTGTCGATAAGCGCCTTGGGAGCGTCTTCGAACAGCAAATGCGCCTCGTCGAAAAAGAACACTAGCCGTGGTTTTTCCGGGTCGCCGATTTCGGGCAGTTCCTCGAACAACTCGCTGAGCAGCCACAGAAGGAAGGTCGAATACAATCCCGGAGCGGCCATCAGCTTGTCGGCGGCGAGGATGTTCACCATCCCCTTACCATCCTCGGTGCAACGCATAAGATCAGTGAGTTGCAAAGCCGGCTCGCCAAACAGACCCGCTCCTCCCTGGTTCTCCAGAACCAGCAACCGGCGCTGAATCGCGCCGATGGAAGCAGGGGATACATTGCCATAGCGAAGTGACAGATTTCCGCGGTTTTCCCCGATCCAGACAAGCAAGGCTTGCAGGTCCTTCAGGTCCAGAAGCGGAAGGCCTTCTTCATCGGCCAGCCGGAAAGCAATGTTCAAAATCCCTTCCTGGGCTTCACTCAGTTCTAAAAGCCGCGACAGCAGCAAAGGCCCCATTTCCGCAACCGTCGTCCGTACCGGGTGACCTTGCTCTCCAAAAAGATCCCAGAAAGTGACCGGGCAAGCATGGTAGCTGAAGTCTGAAAACCCAATTGTTTCGGCCCGGTCGGTAAAGGCTTCGTGCAGCTTGTGGCTGGCAGATCCGGGTTTGACCAGCCCTGAAAGATCGCCCTTCACATCGGCAAGGATTACCGGCACGCCGGCATTCGAAAACCCTTCCGCCAGGATCTGCAGCGTGACAGTCTTCCCAGTTCCGGTTGCACCGGCAATCAGCCCGTGCCGGTTGGCATACTTCAGATTCAACCCCTGCGGCTCGCCATAACCGCCGCCTCCGCCGCCTAGAAAAACGCTGTCCGACATGCCTGTTCCCTGCTTGTTCTTTCCCCTGTGGATAACAATACATCCTTAACTTTTTAGTGCGATAGTCAAACTTGCCCGCCCCAGCAAATGCGGTTGCCGTGGCGGACATTTCCTCCCTGTCAGACTGGGCCGTGCCTCGCGCACGGCCTTCTTTTATTTTTATTGTTTATTTTCAAGAAATTAAACTCAAAGATTCCGATCTCTCGCAGCGCCAATCAGAAAATCTTGCCCAAACTTTGCCCACTTTTTCACTCGTTTTTTGCCAATGCATCTTAACTATTGCGGATGCATCTCATTTTATCCTTTTCTTACAAATACATACCAGCACCTACCAGTCTAGATCTGCTACGCCCACTTTTCCTACCCATAAATATCGCGAAGCCAACCAAATATCTCAGGTGAGCCAACGCTGGGTTGGACCGAGTGAGCTGTCAGCCGCAAAATCTCACGTGACTTCCCACCACCTTCTCACATTACTGACCGGGTGGTCTCAGCGAGGCAGACCGGTAGCCCGCTGATTACGAACAACTGCTATTAGATTCCCTACCTTTCCCTATGCGGTGCCTGAACTGGTAGGATCGGGGCCGAGCTGACATTCGCTGCAAGTGCAGCCAGGGCAGCCTCTAGTGTCGGCTTAGCGGGACGGAGCCGCCGTTCGCCGCACCTGCAGTCTGGGCACCCTTACGTTTCC
>JBFOLS010000642.1:0-3661 GCA_040830225.1 Leisingera sp. | reverse complement strand
CAGAACCGCAAGCCCGTCCGCCTCGCGCAGGGCGCCCTGCCCCACGATCACCAATGTCTCTTTCTCCAGCGCACCTGCGTGGTCCAGCCCGTGCAGCGCCTCCAGAGCGGCGCGGTCAGTGCCCAGATGGTGGTATTCATAGGTCAGGTCTTCGGCTGCGCCGACCACACCGATGGTGGCGCCGTTCAGCCAGGCCTTGCGGATACGGGCATTCAGCACCGGCGCCTCGTCACGCGGGTTGGTGCCGATCAGCATGATCGCCTTGGCGCTGTCCACGTCCTCGATGGTTGCCGTGCCGGCATAGCCTGCGCGGTTGCCAATCGGCAGACGCGCGTTGTCGGTGCGGCATTCCACCTTGCCGCCCAGGGCTTCGACCAGCTGTTTCAGGGCAAAGGCTGCCTCGACGGGAACCAGATCGCCGATCAGGCCCGCAACCTTCTTGCCTTTCATGGCGGTGGCCGCGGCTGACAGGGCTTCCGGCCAGGTAGCAGGCTTCAGCTTGCCGTCGACGCGCACGTAGGGGCGGTCAAGACGCTGGCGGCGCAGGCCGTCCCAGACAAAACGGGTTTTATCGCTGATCCATTCCTCGTTCACGCCGTCATGGTTGCGCGGCATGATCCGCATCACTTCGCGGCCCTTGGTGTCCACACGGATGTTCGAGCCAAGCGCGTCCATCACATCGATGGTTTCGGTCTTGGTCAGCTCCCAGGGGCGGGCCGTAAAGGCGTAAGGCTTGGACGTCAGCGCGCCGACCGGGCACAGGTCGATGATATTGCCCTGCAGGTTCGACTGCAGCGTCTGGTTCAGGTACGAAGTGATCTCCGCATCCTCGCCACGGCCGGTTTGGCCCATCTGGGTGATGCCCGCGACCTCGGTCGTGAAGCGGACGCAGCGGGTGCAGGAAATGCAGCGGGTCATGGTGGTCGAGACCAGCGGGCCGAGGTCCAGGTCATCCACCGCGCGCTTGGCTTCCTTGAAGCGGGTCGCGGAGATGCCATAGGCCATCGCCTGGTCCTGCAGGTCGCATTCGCAGCCCTGGTCGCAGATCGGGCAATCCAGCGGGTGATTGATCAGCATGAATTCCATCACGCCTTCGCGGGCCTTTTTGACCATCGGCGAGTTGGTCTTAACCTGCGGCGCCTGGCCTTCGGGGCCGGGGCGCAGATCGCGCACCTGCATGGCGCAGGAGGCGGCCGGTTTCGGCGGGCCGCCAACGACTTCGACCAGGCACATGCGGCAGTTGCCGGCAATCGACAGGCGCTCGTGGTAGCAGAAGCGCGGGATCTCGACACCGGCCTCCTCGCAGGCCTGGATCAGGGTCATCGCCCCATCCACCTCGATCTCGGTTCCGTCAATGTTGATCTTGCGGAGGTCAGACATGGTCTATTTCGCCCTCAGTAACACGCCGATCGCGCTGTTCTTTTCAATTTCCCCGCGGCCATAGGCGCAGAAGGTTTCCGGTTCGCCGTAGTTGACGCCGTTCTGCGCCAGGAGCCTTTCCCCCTTGGCACGCATCCGGGATTTCTCGGCATCAGATTCGATGTAGTCGCGGATTTCCGCGTCGGTGTATCCCAACGCGTTCGCCCGCGATTTGAGCCTGCGCAACTCGCCCAGCCCTTTCAGGTAACGCGGCGAGATGCGGTCGCAGTAGTCCGCCACTTCCTTGGCGACAGCAACGGCAAACAGCGGGTCTTCGATTTCCTGCACCTCGCGCAGCGACGGTTTGGCAAGCGCCGTGGCCGGCAAAGCGACGGCTGCAGACAGGACAGCGGCAATCAGAGCACGCATGGCAAGGGACTCCTTCAGCTTGGAGATCCCACTGCGCGGGTGCACAGCGCTGCTATTCAATAGCAGCCGGGCCTGCGGGCCCTGATATGCCGGAATTCCGCTCACGGAGTGCAGGTCCCCTGGAAGGTTGCCCGCCCATCGGTCAGGGTCAGCTGCGCTTCTTCATCCCCGGGGTCGGAAACCCAGGCAATTTTGGAAGAGCCGTAGTTCTGAACGCAGTATTTTGTTCCCGCATGTGCCGCTGCCTCGCGCGCGCCCTTGACCGAACGGTCCGCGCCCTTGATCTCAACCTGAAACAGGGCACGGTCTGTCTTCTTGTCGACCGGCTTTGCCTTGGCCTTGAACGGCACCCCGTCGTAAAGCGGCCGGTTGCTGGCGGTGGTCGAGCCGCACGCCGAAACAAATGCCGCCACCGCAAGGCAGGCCATCGGGAGGACCATCCGGTATGTGTTCTTAGTGCTCAAAATACTGCCACCAATGCCATAAGGGCCAAACCTGCCATGCAGGCCCAGCCGATCACGTAGAAAATGGAGCGCAGCCCGCCGTGCGGCTTGCCGCTGCCCTGCAAGTGGATGAGGATCATGACGATCCGCGAGACCAGAGCCATGGATGCCAGCAGGTTCACCCAGAACGGTGCCGCGCCCGCCAGAACCGCAACCAGTGTCACTGTCAGGAAGGCCGGCAGTGTCTCGCAGCCGTTCAAATAGGCCCGGTTCAGCCGGTAAGCCTTCTCTGCATAGTCCTCTTGCGGCGTGGCACCCGGAGCGAGGCCCGCCTTCTGCTTGGCCAGCGCCGAAAACGGCGACAGCGCCAAGGTGATCAGGGTAAAGACCACCAGCGAAGCCAGAGCATGGGAATATTCGGAAAAGGCTTCCATCAGGTTACCACCATTTCTCAGTCAACAACTGGTCCAAATACTTCTGCTTTTTCATCGCTTGCCGTCCCGCATGGCACCATTCGCTCTCAAGAGTTCCGCTCCGAATGCCATAGGCAAAATAAAACTCGAAGTTCACTTGGTCTCTGATCCCAACCGGGACTTCTTTCATTTCAGTTCGCCAGTTCTCTCGCGAGAAACCTTCCCTCTCTAGCAACTGATAATTTTCCTCTTCAAGGGCACGATACTGTTTTTTGTCGATTGCCAAAGCCTTACAATGTTTTGCAACATCGACGGCAATCTGCCCCCAGGACAAGTAAAGCGAGAACTCATACGGCGGATACGGCAGCTCCGTTGCAGAAGCTGACCCGCAAGCCAGAAAGAGTATCGTCGCCAGTTTCTTCATTCCGCTGCCATCGCGCCCATGCGGCCGGTTTTCTGGGCCTTGATGCGGTCTTCGATTTCCTCGCGGAAGTTCTTGATCAGGCCTTGGATCGGCCAGGCTGCTGCATCACCCAGCGCACAGATGGTGTGGCCCTCGACCTGTTTGGTCACGTCCCACAGCATATCGATCTCTTCCAGCTCGGCCTCGCCCTTCACCAGACGGTCCATCACGCGCATCATCCAGCCGGTGCCTTCGCGGCAGGGAGTGCACTGGCCGCAGCTTTCGTGCTTGTAGAATTTAGACAGGCGCCAGATCGCCTTGATGATGTCGGTCTGCTTGTCCATCACAATGACCGCCGCGGTGCCGAGGCCTGAGCCCAGTTCGCCGCGCAGGTAGTCGAAGTCCATGATCGCGTCGCGCATGTTCTCGCCGCGCACACAGGGCACGGAGGAGCCGCCGGGGATTACTGCCAGCAGGTTGTCCCAGCCGCCGCGGATGCCGCCGCAGTGCTTTTCGATCAGTTCTTCGAAACCAATCGACATTGCCTCTTCGACAACACAGGGGTTGTTGACGTGGCCGGAGATCGCAAACAGCTTGGTGCCCGCGTTGTTCTG
>JBFOLS010000641.1:0-3347 GCA_040830225.1 Leisingera sp. | reverse complement strand
GCGGGGGCTGGTGGGCGCCATTGTCTCGGACCCGTGTTTTGTTTTTGTCGATCCCAGCATCGACTTTGAAAATCGGGAGGGCTAATCGCTGGCTCTACCCCCCCTGAACATGCGCCGCTGGCACACCTCCCGCAAAATCCGCCGGGCCTACTGGTCGCTGTGGTTCTTTGCAGTGCTGTTCGTCCTGTCGCTGTTTCCCGAGTTCATCGCCAACGACAAGCCGATCCTGGTCAGCTACCGCGGCGAAATCTATGCGCCGGTGTTCAAGTTCTATCCCGAGACCAAGTTCGGCGGCGACTTCCAGACCGAGGCGATTTATGGCGATCCGGAGGTCGAGTGCCTGATCCAGTCGGGCGGGGTTGAGGATTGTTTCGATGACCCCGAGGGCATTATTGCGGAGATCGCGGCCGGCACCTATGCCGCTGACGGCTTCGAGCAGGGCTGGACCCTCTGGCCGCCGATCCCCTACAGCTTCGACACCACCGTCGACCGCCCCGGCGCGGCGCCGCTGCCGCCCAACGGCCAGAACCTGCTGGGCACCGACGACACCAAGCGCGACGTGCTGGCGCGGGTGATCTACGGCTTCCGCCTGTCGATCCTGTTCACTTTGATGGTGACTGGCTCTGCCAGCCTGATCGGCATCCTGGCCGGCGCAGTGCAGGGCTATTTCGGCGGCCTGACGGACCTGATCTTCCAGCGGGTGATCGAGGTCTGGGGCTCGATCAACTCGCTGTATGTCATCATCATCATGTTTGCGATCCTGGGCCGCAGTTTCTGGCTGCTGGTCGGGCTGATGATCCTGTTCGGCTGGACCGCTCTGGTCACCGTGGTCCGGGCCGAGTTCCTGCGCGCCCGCAACCTGGAATATGTCCGCGCCGCCAAGGCGCTGGGGGTCGGCAACATGACCATCATGTTCCGCCACATGCTGCCCAATGCGATGGTGGCGACGCTGACGATGCTGCCCTTCATCATCACCGGCACCATCGGCCTTTTGGCCGGCCTCGACTTCCTCGGCTTCGGCCTGCCGTCTTCGGCGCCATCGCTGGGCGAGCTGACGCTGCAGGCGAAACAGAACCTTGAGGCGCCCTGGCTGGCCTTCACCGCCTTCTTCACCTTTGCCATCATGCTGTCGCTCCTGATCTTCATTTTCGAAGGCGTGCGCGATGCCTTTGACCCGCGGAAAACCTTCTCATGACTGCTCTTCTTGACGTCAAAGACCTCCGCGTCTCCTTCCGCCAGGACGGCAAGATCACCCAGGCTGTGCGCGGTGTTTCCTTCTCGGTCGACCGGGGCGAGACCGTGGCATTGGTGGGCGAGTCCGGTTCCGGCAAATCTGTCTCGGCGCTTTCCACGGTATCGCTTCTGGGCGACAGCGCCATTATCGAAGGCTCCGTTACTTACAGCGGCACCGAAATGGTTGGGGCATCAGAAAAGCACCTGATGCAGGTGCGGGGCAATGACATCAGCTTCATCTTCCAGGAGCCGATGACCTCGCTCAATCCGCTGCACACCATCGAGCGCCAGTTGGAAGAGTCGATTGCGCTTCACCAGGGGCTGACCGGGCAGGCCGCGCGATTGCGCATTCTCGAACTGCTCGACAAGGTCGGCATCCGTGACGCGGAAAACCGTCTGACGTCTTATCCGCACCAGCTGTCGGGCGGGCAGCGGCAGCGGGTGATGATCGCCATGGCGCTGGCCAACAAGCCCGACATCCTGATCGCGGATGAGCCGACCACGGCGCTGGATGTGACCATCCAGGCGCAGATCCTGGACCTGCTGGCGGAGCTCAAGAAAAGCGAAGGCATGGGGCTGTTGTTCATCACCCACGACCTGGCCATCGTGCGCCGCATCGCCGACCGGGTCTGCGTGATGAAGGACGGCGAGATTGTCGAAGAAGGCCCGGCAGAGGAGATTTTCGCCAATCCGCAGCACCCCTACACACAGAAACTGCTGGCGGCAGAGCCTTCTGGCCAGCCACAGCCTGTGGAGCCGGAGGCGGAGGAGCTGGTTGCCGCCAAGGATCTCAAGGTCTGGTTCCCGATCCAGCGCGGGCTGCTGAAACGCACTGTCGGCTATGTGAAAGCGGTGAACCCGATGTCGGTCTCTGTGCGGGCGGGCGAAACCCTGGGCATCGTTGGCGAGAGCGGTTCCGGCAAGACCACCCTGGCGCTGGCGATCATGCGGCTGATTGCGTCCGAAGGAGAGGTCTCTTTCCGCGGCCAGGACCTGCGCCAATGGTCGACGCGCGACCTGCGCAAACTGCGCAAGGACATGCAGATCGTGTTCCAGGACCCCTTTGGCTCGCTCAGTCCGCGGATGACCTGCGCCCAGATCATCTCGGAAGGGCTGGCGATTCACAAAGTGGACCAGCACCGCGACACCCGCGAACTGGTGGCCGAAGTGATGCAGGAGGTGGGGCTGGATCCTGCTGCCATGGACCGCTACCCGCATGAGTTCTCCGGCGGCCAGCGCCAGCGCATCGCCATTGCCCGCGCCATGGTGCTGCGGCCCAAGCTGGTGGTGCTGGATGAGCCGACCTCGGCGCTCGACATGACGGTGCAGGTGCAGATCGTCGAACTGCTGCGCGATCTGCAGACGCGTTACGGGCTGGCTTACCTGTTCATCTCCCACGACCTCAACGTGGTGCGGGCGATGTCGCACAAGGTGGTGGTGATGAACCAGGGCGATGTGGTGGAGACCGGTGCGGCAGAGGCATTGTTCGAAAACCCGCAGGCCGAGTACACCCGCAGGCTGCTGGCGGCGGCGGGTTAATCCGGTGTCAGCAATTGCAGCATCTATGCGGACGCTGCCTGCGCAACGCCTATAAGTTGCGGCAGCTTTGGTGACCCAATGTTTCGCGCGCGAAACATTGGGTCAAAGAACATGACCTTTTCCACGCGGCCGGGAAACCGGCCCAACCGGAGCGCGCCGGGCAAATTGCGCAAGGTTCAGATGGCGGTGCTGTGCCCGGCCTTGCTCAGATCATAGGCATCAAAGCTGCGGGCGATCATCCGGGTCAGGGGGCGGGCCTCGTCGCGGATCGCGAGGCCCTTGGAGGACAGCGACAGCATCCCCGGGAACGCGGCCTCTGCTTCGGCAAACATCGCTTCCAGAGAGGCGGGGGAGAGGGCAAAGCGCGACAGGATTTCCTCGCTGCAAATCCTGAAATCGCACATCAGCGCCTCGATCAGGCGGGCCCTCAGAAGGTCTTCAGAGCTGAAGGCATGGCCGCGGGCAGTGGCAAACCCGCCGTCCCGGACCGCCCGGACATAGGCCGAGGTGCCGGGGGCATTCTGCGCATACCCTTGCGGGAACCGCGAAATTGCCGAGGCGCCAAGGCCGATCAG
>JBFOLS010000640.1:0-3300 GCA_040830225.1 Leisingera sp. | reverse complement strand
CCGATGATGGAAATCGCGCTGATGGCGGACGGGGTGGCGCCAGAGGACCTCTATCCGCTGGATATCGAGCGCGCCTACCGTAAGCTGGATACCATCAAGGATCACGTGATCTGGTACAAGTCGAACTCTGCCGCGCAGCAGCTGTTTGTTGATGGCGAAGTAGGCGTTGGCGTGCTGCTGAATGGCCGGACGTTTGATGTGAACAAGAAGGGTGCGCCGGTTGATCTGACCTGGAACCAGAACATCCGCTCGATCGACTATCTGGTGATCCCGAAGGGCGCCCCGAACGCCGAAGTAGCGCAACACTTCATGAATGCCACCGTGAATGCGGACAATCAGGCACTGATGGCCAACACGCTGGCCTATGCACCGGTGAACCCAGCTGCATTTGACAAGGTGGAAGACAGTGTTGTGCCGTGGCTCGCCACCACGCCGGAGAACGCCGAGAAGGGCTTCCTGATCGACGCGGCCTACTGGCGCGACAACCTTGGTCCTCTGACCGAGCGCTGGAACGAGTGGAAACTCAGCTAACCCCATGACAACAGGAGATGCTGTGCGATGACGGCTGGAAACCGTACTCTCTGGCTCTTGATACCGGCAGTTTTGCTGATCGGAGTCTGTTTCCTCTACCCGGTCAGCTGGCTGTTGCAGCGCAGCGTCTCCGAACCTGTCTGGGGGCTGCAGAACTATATCACTATCTTTTCCAAGAGCATCTATCTGGGTGTGCTCTGGAACACAGTAGCAATTGCCGGAGCCACCACGGTCCTGTGCGCGCTCATTGGTTTTCCGGTGGCCTATTCCATGGTCCATGCGCGGCCCTGGATTCGCAAGCTATTGATCTTTGTGGTGTTGATCCCGTTCTGGACGTCGATCCTGGTGCGCAGCTTTGCCTGGCTGGTGATCCTGCAGCGCGGCGGCATCATCAATGACATCCTTGTTGGCATCGGCATGATCGCCGAGCCCTTGGACATCGTTTACAACCGCTTTGGCGTCTTGCTGGGGATGGTGCAGGTGCTGCTGCCCTTCATGGTCTTCCCGCTCTACGCGGTGATGGCGCGGATTGATGGTTCCTTCTTCCGGGCCGCCACCAATCTAGGGGCTACGCCCATTAAGGCTTTCTTCCGGGTCTACCTGCCGCTCTGCCTGCCGGGGCTGGGCACCGGGGCGATGCTCGTCTTCATCATCGCGCTTGGCTATTTCATCACCCCGGCCCTGCTGGGCGGCCGCGGCGACATCATGATCGCGCAGCTGATCTTTGAACGCATTGACGAGTTCGGCGACTGGCCGCTGGCCTCGGCTCTGGCGATTGTGCTGCTGATCGGCACCGGGCTGCTGTTCGCAATCATCAAGGGCGTGTCGAAACTGCGCCGGGGGCGGATCTGATGTTCTATTCTGCAAAATTCTGGGGCGGCCTGCGTGGCATCATCAATGTGATGCTGGTGGTCTATATGCTGGCGCCCCTGGTGATCATCTTTGTGATTTCCTTCAGCTCGGCACTCTATCTGACCTTCCCGCCGCCCGGCCTGTCGCTGCAGTGGTACGAGAAGATGTTCAGCAACCCGACCTGGACCCGGACGCTGGTAACGTCGCTCAAGATCATGGTGCCGGCCGCTATTGCCGCCACCGTTCTGGGCACCGCCGCCGCCCTGGCCCTTAGCCGGATGGAAAGCAAATGGGCGCTGGCGGTCCGTGCTGTGCTGATGGCACCGCTGGTGGTGCCGGTGATCATCACTGCTGCCGCGATCTTTGGCGTGTTCCGGATCTGGGGGCTTTACGGCTCTCTGTGGGGGCTGATCCTGGCCCATGTGATCCTGACCCTGCCTTACGTGCTGTCGACAGTCAGCGCCAACCTGGCGGTGTTCGACAAGCGGCTGGAGGATGCCGCGGCCAATTGCGGCGCACCGCCCTGGATCGCCTTTCGCCGGGTGACGCTGCCGCTGATCTCGCCTTCGGTGATGTCGGGGATGCTGTTTGCCATGGTGATCTCCTTTGACGAACTGGTGGTGTCGCTGTTCCTTTCCACCCCGCGGGTGCGTCCGGTGACGGTGCAGATGTGGTCCAACATCAAGGGCGACACCGATCCGACCATCGCTGCCATTGCCACCGTGCTGTTCCTGTTCTCCCTGCTTGCCCTGCTCGCGGATGGCATCGCCCGCCGCCGCTCGGGCCGCGAGCCCGGCCTGTAGACCTCCGAGGATACGTAAATGACTGAACCTCTTTTGAAACTCGCCGGTCTCGGCAAATCCTATGGCTCCGTCGATGCAGCCAAGGACATCAACTTGGATGTGGCCGACGGCGAATTCGTGACCTTCCTGGGGCCGTCCGGATCGGGGAAAACCACAACCCTGATGATGGTTGCTGGCTTCACCGAGCCCACTGCGGGAGGCATTAGCCTCAGTGGACAGCCGCTGGACCCGATCCCGGTCTGGAAACGCGACATCGGCATGGTGTTCCAGCACTATGCGCTGTTCCCCCATATGACCGTGGCGCAGAACATCGCCTTTCCATTGGAGATGCGCGGGGTGGCCAAAGGCGACCGCCGCAGGCGGGCCGAGAAAGCGATGGAGATGGTTGGGCTCGCTGGTTTCGGCAGCCGCCTGCCCAAGGAGCTTTCGGGCGGTCAGCAGCAGCGGGTAGCGCTCGCCCGCGCCATGGTGTTCAAACCCCGACTGCTTTTGATGGACGAGCCGCTGGGCGCGCTCGACAAGAAACTGCGTGAGCACATGCAGCTGGAGATTATGCACCTGCACAAGAACATGGGCACCACGGTGCTGTATGTGACCCACGACCAGGAAGAAGCACTGGTGATGTCCGACCGGATCGCTGTCTTCAGCAATGGCCGGATCGAGCAGGTCGGGTCTCCGCGGGAGCTCTATGAGGCGCCTCAGACTAAGTTCGTGGCAGATTTCATCGGCGAGACCAATTTCATCGCCGGCAAGGCCCAGGGCTGCATTGGCGCCGGCGCCTCGGTGCGGGGGCTGAACGGCCAGTTGGGCGCGCCTCTGCAGGAAGGTGCCGCAGCGGTGCTGGCGGTGCGGCCGGAACGGCTGAAGGTGATGAATGGCGCAAGCTTCACGGGCACCAATACGCTGACCGGCACCGTTAAGGAGTTGATCTATCTCGGCCAGTCGCGCAAGGCGATCATCGCTTTGGAAGACGGCACTGAGGTAGCAGCGCTCGAGCAGGCGGCCCAGGCCGAGGCCACCGCACTGGAGACGGGCGGCCAGGCCACCCTTAGCTTCAGGGCCGAAGATGCAAGGATTCTGGCCGATGTTTGAACGCTCCGCCGATGTGGCGCTG
>JBFOLS010000639.1:0-20120 GCA_040830225.1 Leisingera sp. | reverse complement strand
CCGGCCTTGGAAATATCGCGCCCCGCGCCCTTGGCGGTTTCGCAGGCGGCCAGCCCCAGCAGCATCAGCCCGCAGGCAATAATCCGGATCATCCCCAATACTCCTCAATTCTGCTCAGTTGCCGGATTTTCTAGCAAGCCGCCCCGCCGCAGGCCAGCCCCCTTGGCGTGCAACCGGAGGCGGGCAGGGGCTTGACGCAGGTCAAGGCTCATGGCGCGGCACCGGCCTATTCTTCTTGCGCAGCAAACAGGAGGGCAGCCCCATGGATCTATCCACCCGCAAACAGGCGCTTGAGGCGCGCCGCGCCGAACTGACCGGCCATCTGAGCGAGGTCGAACACGCGCTGGATGCGCCGATGCCCAAGGATTGGGAGGACCGCTCCTCGGAGCGTCAGGGCGACGAGGTGCTGGAAAGCCTTGGGCTGGCCGAGCAGGACGAGCTGCGCCGCATCGACGCCGCGCTGGCCCGGGTGCGTGACGGCAGCTACGGCATTTGCGTCAGCTGCGGCACGCTGATTTCCGACGCGCGCCTGGACCTGCTGCCGGCCACGCCGTTCTGCAAGACCTGCGCCCGCGAGGCGCGGGGGTGACCAGCCGCCATCCGCGCCCATTTACCAAAAATTCGCAACTTATAGGGTAGTGAATCCCCCGGAAATCGCGAGTATATTGACTTGGATCAATGCCGTAGCCTTGACCTCGCGCCAGTTTGCGCGCGACTTGAGCCGGAGGGTGTGTAAATGGACTTTTCCAATAGAAAGCAAACTCTTGAAGTGCGCCGGATGGAGCTGGCGGGATTGCTGGCAAACGCCGGACTGGAAACGGGCGCGGCGCGATCCGGGCTTGGGCTGCGGCAGATGCCAAGGGTGCCCAGTGCGGGCGCCATCGAGGTGCCCGGCAAGGCCAGCCTTGAGGAGCTGCGCCGCATCGACGCGGCGCTGGCCCGCCTGCGCGAGGGGTCTTACGGCTATTGCCAGATCTGCGGCGACAACATGAGCGACGACTGGCTGGACCAGCGCCCGGCTTCGCCTTTTTGCAAGAGCTGCGCGCTGTAGCAGCCGGTCCCATTTATCAAACAGGCCAGCGGGCTTTGGGGCCGCTGGCTTTTTGCTGTGCGGGGAGCGGAAAGCGCCGGCAGCGGTTGCCGCGCTGCAGTGCTGCACTACTTTAGGCATTCGCGCCACAGGCCCCGTTGCCGAGGTGGCCGGGATATGTCACAACCTGCCTGACCGACTGAACACATGAGTTTAGCAGATGCCTGATTTCACTGAGCGCCGCCGCATGATGGTGGACACCCAGATCCGTCCGTCGGATGTGACCAAATACCCGATCATCGAAGCTATGCTGGCCGTTCCGCGCGAGCAATTTGTGCCGGACGCGCAGCGCGAAGCGGCCTATGCCGATCAGAATGTTGCGCTTGGCGGCGGCCGGGTGCTGCTGGAGCCGCGCACTCTGGCCAAGATGCTGGATGCGGTCGATGTCCAAGGCGACGAACTGGTGCTCGATGTGGCCTGCGGCCTGGGCTATTCCACCGCGGTTACAGCACAGGTGGCGCAGATGGTGATCGGCGTCGAGGAAGACGAAGACATGGCCGGCGATGCGCAGTCGCTGCTTTCCGAAAACGGTGCGGACAATGCGATTGTCCATACCGGCCCGCTGACGGAAGGCGCGGCGGAGCATGGACCCTATGACGTGATCCTGGTTCAGGGCGGTGCAGAGGAATTGCCCGCTGCCGTGCTGGATCAGCTCAAGGACGGCGGCCGGATTGCGGCGCTGATGGTGAGCGGTGCGCTGGGTGAGGTGAAGATCGGCTACAAGAGCGGCGATCAGATCTCCTGGCGGTTTGCCTTCAACGCCGGTGCGCCGGTTTTGCCCGGCTTTGCTGCGGCACGGGAATTTGCGCTCTGACCCTTTAGGGGCAGATGCGGCGGCTGGGGGGTGCAGCCGGATTTGAAAGGGGAGAGGCCGGGCGCTGGATTGAAGGCGCCCGGAGTGCAGATAAACTCACCGCGGCTGGCGGCGCGGCAAAAGATAAGGCAACCGATGCGAATGAAATTTCCGGCGAGTGTGTTTAAGGCTTTTGTGTTTGCCGGCGGCGTGGCCGCCACGGCTCTGGTGCCGCTTAAAGCTGCGGCTGACAACCTGTCCGATGCGATGATCGGCGCCTACAAGACGAGCGGGCTGCTGGAGCAGAACCGGGCGCTGCTGCGGGCGGCGGATGAGGATGTGGCGATTGCCGTCTCGCGGCTGCGCCCGCTGATCGAATGGACTGTGTCTGCGGCAAACACCTACAGCGAGTTCAGCCAGGAACCGACGCAGAACACGCTGTCCACTCAATTGCAACTGACGCAATTACTCTATGATGGCGGCGCCACGCGGATGAACAAGCTGTCGGCGCAGGAGACGGTTCTGGCCACCCGGCAGGCGTTGCTGAGTGTCGAGCAGGATGTACTGTTCAGTGCGGTGCAGGCTTATGTCGGCGTACTGCAGGGGCAGGAAAATGTGGCGCTGCGCCGCAACAACCTGCGCCTTCTCCAGGAAGAACTCAAAGCCGCCCAGGACCGGTTCGAAGTGGGCGAAGTGACCCGTACTGACGTCGCGCTGGCAGAAAGCCGCGTTGCGGCGGCCCGCGCCAACCTGACGGATTCCGAAGGCACGCTTCTGACGGCCAAGGCAACCTACCACCAGGTTGTCGGACGGGCGCCCGGTGTCATTACCGGGCAGCCGGCCTTGCCGCGTAAGACGGTTTCGCTCAATCAGGCGCAGGCCGTAGCCATTAAAAATCAGCCTGACCTGCTGTCCCGGCAGCATTTTGTCAAGGCCAGCGAATACGACGTTGCCGCTGCAACGGCCGGGCTGGGGCCAAGGGCGAACCTGCAGGCAAGCGTGGGCCTAAGCGAAGATGTCCATGAAGGGTTCGACACAAACGAGACTTCCAGCATCGGCATCACGCTGACCCAGGAACTCTATGCGGGCGGCCGCAACGCAGCGACCCGCCGCCGGGCAATTGCCACATCCGATGCGCAGCGCGGGCTGCTGATCAACACGCAGCGCGTTGTGCGTCAGAACGTCAGCTCTGCCTTCTTTAATGTCGAAACTGCGCGGGTCAGCCTGATTTCCTCCGCTGAACGCGTGCGCGCTTCCAAGGTGGCCTTTGACGGCATCCGCGAGGAAGCCACCCTGGGCGCCCGCACCACGCTGGACGTGCTGCAGGCAGAACAGGAATACCTCGACGCTCAGACAGAACAGGTCAACGCCCGCGCCAACCAGGCCATCGCCGCCTATCAGCTTCTGCAGGCGCAGGGGCTGCTGACCGCCGAGCACCTGGGCCTGGCTGTGGAGATCTACGACCCCACGCTTTACTACAATCTGGTCAAGGACGCGCCTGCCCACCGCAGCAAGCGCGGCAAGGATCTAGACCGGGTGCTCAAGGCCTTGGGACAGAACTGACAATTGATCCTACCGGTTGTGCGGTGACAGCAAGGCCGCTACACTCTCTGGTAAGAGGCAAGAGTGGTTTATCAGAATGTCCGACCCAGTTACCCATGCCGAGATTGAAGATGTACTGTCTTCAATCCGCCGCTTGGTGAGTGAAGACAGCCGCGGCCAGCCCGCGGCGCCGGAACCGGCGGCCCGGCTGGTGCTGACCCCTGCGCTGCGGGTGCAGGAGCCGGAAGGCCCGGAGGCCGCCGCGCCGGAAGAGGCGCCGGAACCGGCTGCCGCCACCCAACCGGATAAACCATCGCCTTCCGAGTCCGCTCCGGCCGAGTCAAAGCCGGAACCTGCGCCAGCGGAGGCGGAGCCCGATGACGAAAAGGAATTGCCGGAACCGCCCTCGGTAGAAACCTGGGAGACAGAGGATTCGTCTTCTGCTGCTGAGGCTTTTGCAGACGAGCCTCCCATCGCCTTCCGCCACCGGGGCGCGCCTGAGACTGCAGACGCCGGCTCGCCGGAGGAAGCGGATTCAGACGGATCGCATTCGGAAGCCGTGCCCGATGCCGGAGCTGAAACCGCATCGGCGGATGCGCCTTGGGCGGACCCCCGCGCCACGCTTTTTGCGGCGGCGGATGCAGCCGGACTGGCCGGAACCCCTGCAAGCCCGGACTCACAGGATACAGCGTCACAGGACCAGGCCTCGGGCACTGCCGGCGCCCGGGCTGCGTCGGTGGTGCGGAAGATCGCCGAACTGGAGGCGCGCAGCGCCGGTGCGGAAGGGCAAGAGCAGCAGCACTGGGAGCCCGACAGCCAGACCGAGGCGCCCTTTGCCGGCTCAGGTACCGACACCATCGAGTGGCGCGACGAACCGCTGTCGGCCCGGCAGAGCAGCTCCCGGGAGGAGGCTGACGATGCGGAAGAGCCGGAAGGCTTCACAGGCGGTGCAGCAGAACCCGGGACCGGACAGCCAGCTGGTTCGGCGTCTGCAGAGACGGTTGCCGAGGCCGCCATTACCGGTGCCGCTATGGAGTCTCTGGCCGAGGCCGGCGACACATACCTTGATGAGGACAGCTTGCGTGACCTGGTGGCCAGCATCGTCCGGGAGGAGCTGCAGGGGCCGCTGGGGGAAAGGATCACCCGCAACGTGCGCAAGCTGGTCCGCCGCGAAATCCACCGCGCGCTAGCCGCGCATGATCTGCTCTGACCGCGGCAACCTCCATTTCAGGACTTTCACAAGGCACCCCAGCAGGGTGCCTTTTTAGTTGAAAGAGCCCGCTCTTGCGGGCGGATGCTGTGCAGAAGGACGCGGGAGCCCCTGTGTGCCTGCCGCCGTCAGAAGTGTACCGGCTGCGACAGTTCCAGCAGGCGGTCCAGGTCCATGTAACGCTCCAGGTGCCCGGCCAGCGCATCCAGCGTCTCGTCAACACCGTCCTCGTATCCAGCCTGGCTTTCATGCCCCAGTGACGCCAGCACGCTGGCGCGGAAGGCGTCCGCAGAAAACAGCCCGTGCAGATAGGAGCCTTTGACCCGCCCATCGGCAGAGGCTGCGCCTTCCGCCCGCCCGTCGATGCTGAGCCAGGCACGTTCGCAGTCGGTGCCGGTGGTGCGGCCCATGTGGATCTCGTAGCCGCTGACCGGCAGGTTGCCGTCCCGCGTGACCGCCTCGGTCAGCGTCACCCGCTTTTCGCCCGCCATTACAGTATGCACGTCCAGCAGGCCAAGGCCGTCCACCTTGCCAGGCCGCCCGTCCACGCCATCAGGATCGTCAATGGTCTTACCCAGCATCTGGTAACCGCCGCACAGGCCCAGCACATGGCCGCCGCGGCGGTGGTGCGCCTGAATGTCGATGTCCCAGCCTTGGCTGCGCAGATAGGCCAGATCGCCGATGGTCGATTTGCTGCCGGGCAGGATGACCAGGTCCGCGTCGCCGGGCAGGGCGCGGCCCGGCGGCACGATCTCAACTGTCACCTCCGGCTCTGCCGCCAGCGGGTCCAGGTCGTCGAAATTCGCCATCCGTTCAAGCTGCGGAACCACAACCTTGCAGGCGCCGCCCTGGCGCGAGGCGATGTCCATCATGTCCTCGGCCGGCAGCTTCCAGGCGTCCCAGAACCAGGGCACCACCCCGAGCGAGGCCCAGCCGGTGCGGGCGGCGATGTCATCGCGGCCCGCGTCGAACAGGCTGAGGTCGCCTCGGAAGCGGTTCACCATGAAGCCGACGACCCGCTCCAGGTCCTTCGGCTCCAGCACCGCCTGGGTGCCGACGATCTGGGCAATCACCCCGCCGCGGTGAATGTCGCCGGCAATCACCACCGGCACCTGGGCGGCACAGGCAAAGCCCATGTTGGCAATGTCGTTCTTGCGCAGGTTGGTCTCGGCCGGTGACCCTGCGCCCTCGATCAAAACCAGATCGGTATCCGCTGCCAGGCGGCGGTAGCTTTCCAGCGCCGCCTCAAGAAGCCCGGATTTATCGCGCATGAAGGAGCCCGCGCCCTGGGTGCCGCGGCGCTTGCCCTGCACGATCACCTGGGCGCCGGTATCGGTTTCCGGCTTCAGCAGCACCGGGTTCATGTCAGTATGGGGCGGACGCATTGCCGCACGCGCCTGCAGTGCCTGGGCACGGCCGATCTCGCCGCCCTCGGGGGTGACGGCGGCATTGTTGGACATGTTCTGCGGCTTGAACGGTGCCACCTTCAGTCCGCGCCGGGTATAGGCACGCGCCAGCCCTGCCACGATGAGCGACTTGCCGACATTGCTGCCGGTGCCCTGGATCATGATTGAACGCGCCCGTGTCATTCTGCTGCCAACTCCCTGCCTGCGCCCCGTGGGTTACGGGCCTGCATAGCAGCTTAGGCCGCGCCGTCCATGGGGGCTGTGCCGGAAACGCCAGCGCACCGTCTGCGTGCGACGGGTTGACCTGGCGGCAAGCGCCTGCGGGCAAAAAGAAAAACGCGCCCCACGGGGACGCGCTTTTCAGCAATGCGGGCGGGAGCGTTTAAGCAGCTTCCGCCTGCGCAGCGTTGCGGCGTTCGCTTTCTTCACGCGACAGCGCAACCGAGGTCCGCACACCGCGGCCCACGAAGTCCATCAGGCCTTCCACAACCCGTTCGTTCGGGTCGATACCGGCGCAGGACAGCACTTCGCGGCCATCGCGCGAACGCGCCCAGCGGGCGATTTGCTCGGGGCCATTGCCGTACTTCTTGTCGTCGGCGATGGCATCATCCAGTGCGGCCAGCACAACCGCAGCAAACAGTTTGCGGGCGCGGTTGCCCTGTTCGTTATTGTAAGCGGTGCCGTCTACGAAATCTCGCATCTCGTATCCCTTGTTGTTCTTGCTATTGCAATTTGCAATTTTCGGCGTAGCGCTGCTTATGGCGGAATTGTGTCGATTCGGGTAGCCCGCAGATGCATAGCTTTCATGCAAATTGCGCATACCTTATTCACACATCCTCCACACCATATCCTTGTCTTGCCAGCAGCCGACCTGCCAGATATAGGGGCTTGCAAGTTTTCAACAACCATCCGAAAGGCATTTTCCCATGCCCAAGATCAACGGCAACGAAATCCGTCCCGGCAATGTGCTTGAGCATAACGACGGCCTGTGGGCAGCTGTGAAGGTCGATCATGTCAAACCCGGCAAGGGCGGCGCCTTTGCCCAGGTGGAACTGCGCAACCTGCGCAACGGTTCCAAGCTGAACGAGCGTTTCCGCTCGGCGGACAAGGTCGAGCGCGTCCGCCTCGAGCAGAAGGACCAGCAGTTCCTCTATGAGAGCGATGGCATGCTGGTGTTCATGGACGCCGAAACCTACGAGCAGATCGAACTGCCCGCGGACCTCTTGGGCGACCGCCGCCCCTTCCTGCAGGACGGCATGACCATCGTGGTGGAATTCTACGAGTCCGAGGCGCTGAACGCGACCGTGCCGCAGAAAGTGACCTGCAAGATCGTCGAGACCGAGCCGGTCGTAAAAGGCCAGACCGCGGCCAACTCCTTCAAACCCGCGATCCTGGACAACGGCGTCAAGGTCATGGTGCCGCCGTTTGTCGGCCAGGACGAGATGATCGTGGTCAACACCGAGACCATGGAATACTCCGAGCGCGCCTGACCGCTGCCGGAACCGGAAAACACAAAACCCCGCGCGGTCAGCGCGGGGTTTTTCTTTGCAGCCCTTACAGATCAGGGATCACCCGGCTGGCAGTTCCAGGCTGAAACCGCATTCGTCCATCATCTTGCCATAGGCCGCAGTGAACCCGCTGAGCGATGCCTCATACAGCATTTCGTTGCCTGCCCAGATTTCCACCCAGCGCCCTTGCTTCATGGCTTGCAGCATGGGCAGGTGGTCCTGATACCGCAGAGTGGTCTCCGCCTGGACAAGCCCTTCCTCATTGATCCAGGAATTGATCCCTGCAGAGACAGAGAAGCTGCGGTCGAAATCAAAGATGAAATCAACAGTTCCGCCCTGCTGCATCACCGTCGGGTAGTGGCGGGGCGCATATTCGGCTGCCCGGGCCATCGGATAGAAGTTCGGCGGGCCCGCGTCGCCTGAAAATGCCGCGACCTCCAGAAACGGGTCGCCGTCTCCTCCGGTATAGGCCCGGCAGTTCAGGTAGCTGTCCTGCTCTGTCTCATGCGGCTCGACGCTTACATGCCAGTCCTTGTACGACCAGTAGTCTGCCAGTGCAGGAGAGGCCGCCAGCAGTGCGAGGGAAAAGGCAGAAACAAAACGCATCAGTTTTCCTTTTTGTGAAACCTAAACATTGGTGCTGAGGAGCAGAGGACACCAGTAACAATTGAAGATGAAAATTGGCTTTTCAAATCCCAATAGCTGCCAGCCTGGATTCCACCATGCCGCGGTAGCCGGAACCGAACAGACGCAGATGCACCAGGGCGGGCCACAGCTGGTAGATATGGCGGCGGGGTTCAAACCCCGGCTCCAAATCGCCGTAGCCGGCATAGAACGCCGCAGGCGGGGCGCCCAACCGATGCAGCATTGCCCGATCAACTTCGGCATGACCGTAGTAGCAGGCCGGATCAATCAGATAGGCGGTGTCCGCGCTGAACAGAACGTTGCCGGTCCAGAGATCCCCATGCAGCAGTGCGGGCGGCGGTGCCGCAGGCAGAAGTTCGGGCAGCCGGGTGCATAGGCGTTCGATCCGCCGCCGCAGATCGCGGGGCAGGGCGCCCGGGTCCGCCAGCAGGCGGCGTGCGGCCCAGAACTCCGGCCAGTTCTGCAGCGGCGCATTGGGAATTTCGACATGGCCAAAGGCGTAACCGCAGTCCCAGCCGTACTGCGTGCCGGTTGCCGCATGCAGCTGCCGCAGGCTGCCGGCCAAAGCCTGCCAGCCCGCCGGGCTGCCGGCCGTTTCGTTCAGTGCTTGCATCAGCAGCAGCCCGGCAGCAGCGGCAAGGATCTCCGGCGCAGGCACTCCCGCAGCGCGGATCGCCTGCAGCATCGCTGCTTCGCGCTCAACCAGCGGGCCGGATTTGGCCACCACATGGCGGCCATCGCTCAGCTGCAGCAGCTGCACGTCGGACAGGTCGCCGCCATGCAGCGGGCGGGTGCGGGTGACGCCTGCACCCAGAAGGGAGAGAACCGTGTCTTCCAGCCCGTTCACGGCTGCCAGGAGACCCGGGCCTCTCCGGCCGTCATCTCCCCTTTGGCTCGGTCAAAGCGCAAATAGGCAATGCCCTTGCCGCCGGCCTGCGTGAACAGCGTGCCCACCGGCTTGCCGTCCACGGTGATTTCGGTGCCTGCCGGCGCAGTGCCGCCGACATCCACGGTGCGCAGGCCCTTGCGCAGCTCGGTCTTGTGCTTCATGCGGGCGGTTACCTCCTGGCCGACATAGCAGCCCTTGCGGAAGTCGACCCCGTTCAAAGCCTCGAACCCGGCCTCCAGGATATAGCTGTCCGGCCCCAGCTCGATACCGCTTTCGGGGATGCAATGCGCCACCCGCACGGCGTCCCAGCCAGTGCCGTCATCACCGCCTTCGGCGCCGTACAGCCGCCAGCCCAAATCCGCATGGCGCGGATCGGCAAGGGCGCCCTCCGGCGCTTGCCCGGTGCCGCGCTTCACTTGCAAATCCGTCATTTCCACCTGCACATCAGCGCGCAGCCGGTACATGTTCAAGCGTTTCAGCAGACCCTCGGCCAGCGACGTCTCCACATCCAAGAGTACCGCATCGCCGTCTGCCGCCAGGAAAAAATCTGCAAGATACTTGCCCTGCGGCGTCAGCAGCGCCGCATAGACCAGCCCCTGGTCCAGCCGGTCAACATTGTTGGTGACCAGCCCCTGCAGAAAACTGCGGGCGTCGGCGCCACTCAGGCGCAGGATGCGGCGATCGCTCATTTGTGTCTCCTGTCGGCCCGCATGGGGCATTGGACTGTTTCGCCCAGTGATATAGGAAGCGGGGCGGAAGAAAACAGCAAATCCGCCCGAGGATCTCTCTCATGCCCGCGCCGGTCAGCATTGTCATTCCCACCCTGAATGCGGCGGAAGAGCTGCCCGCCGCTCTGGAGCATCTGATGGAGGGGCTGGCCGCGGGGCTGATCTGCGAGCTGGTGATCAGCGACGGCGGATCAATCGACGAAACCCGCGCCATTGCCGAAGCTGCCGGTGCGGAGTGGATCAGCGGCGCGCCGTCGCGCGGCGGCCAGCTGCGCCGGGGCTGTGCTGCGGCCAAGGGAGAGTGGCTGCTGGTGCTGCATGCCGATACCCATCTGGAACCGGGCTGGGCCAAGGCTGCGGCGCAGCATTTGCAGGACGGGCAGGGGCATCCCGCTTGTTTCCGACTGCAATTCCGTGCCCGGGGCCTAATGCCTGCCTGGGTCGCGGGCTGGGCCAACCTGCGCTCGCGCCTGTTCAGCCTGCCATACGGCGACCAGGGGATGCTGATCCGGCGCGCGGACTACGAGGCCGCAGGCGGCTATCCTGATCAGCCGCTGATGGAGGATGTGGCCCTGGCGCGGCGGCTCAAGAGCGTAGCGGTCCTGGCCTGCACGGCACGGACCAGCGCGGTGCGCTATCAGAAGGCAGGCTGGCTAAGGCGCGGTGCGCGTAATCTCTGGACGCTGACGCGTTACTTTCTGGGAGTGGCGCCTGAGAGACTGATAAACTCTTACAGAAAATAAGCTGTTCCGTCCGCCCGATAGGCCGGGCAGCACCCGGCCCCTCCGCACGGGAGGGCGCTGCCCTTAGCGTTCAAAACCGATGTCTGGAATTCAGCCGAACACCTTGCGGGCAAAGCGGCGGAACCAGCGTTCTTTGCCATTGGCTGCATCCGCAGGAACCTGTTCGGCCTGGGCGGCGATTCCGGCAGTGTCCACAACCGTTTTGCCATCCTGGAACTGCAGCCGGTAGAGGTCGGCATAAATGCCGCCGCGGGCCAGAAGCTCATCATGGCTGCCCTGGTCCACCACCCGGCCGCGGTCCATCACCACGATCTTGTCGGCATTGCGGATGGTCGACAGCCGGTGCGCGATCACCAGCGTTGTACGGCCGCCCGAAAGCCTGTCCAGCGCCGCCTGCACCACTTTCTCGGACTGCGCATCCAGTGCCGAGGTGGCCTCGTCCAGCAGCAGTACCGGTGTGTTGCGAAGCAGGGCGCGGGCAATCACCACCCGCTGCCGCTGGCCGCCCGACAAGGCAGAGCCGCGCGGCCCCACTTTGGTTTCCAGCCCGTCTGCGAGCTTGGGCAGGAAATCGGCCACATGCGAAGCCTCCAGCGCCGCCTGCAGCGCCTCCTCGCTGACATCCTTGCGCCCCAGCACAATATTTTCCCGCAGGGTCTCGTCAAACAGCAGCGCCTCCTGGGTCACCACTGAAAACAGCCCGCGCAGGTCGCCGGTTTCCAGATCGGCAACCTCGACACCGCCCACCGAAACAGAGCCGTCCTGCGGGTCCACCATTCGGGTCAGCAGGTTGAAAATCGTCGATTTGCCGGCGCCCGAAGCTCCTACCAGAGCAGTGGTCTTGCCTGCTTCGGCTTCCAGAGCCAGCCCGTGCAGGATCTGCGATTCGCCATAGCTCAGGTTCACGCCGCTGAGTTTGATCGCGGGCAGCCCGTCCGGGGCCGGTTTGGGGTTTTCCGGTTCAGTCAGCAGGATCGGGGCGTCCAGCAGTTCCTTGATCCGCTCCAGTGCCGCTGCAGCTGCCTGCCACACGCCCGAGATATTTGCGAGCCGCCGCATCGGCTCAAACGACAGGCCGATGGAGGTGAAAAAGCTCATGAACTGGCCGACGGTTTTTTCGCCGGCAATGATCTCCGAGCCGCCATAAAGCAGCACCGCCATGAAACCGACGCCGGCCATGATGTCGGTCATGCCGGAAATCGAGGAGGTGCCAAAGGCGGCCTTCACTTCGGAACGGACAAATTCGTCGGTGCGCTCGGTAAACCGGCCGACCTGATAGTCTTCCAGCCGGTTCAGCTTCACCGGCACGATACCGTGGAAAATCTCGTCGAGCCGGGTGGCCAGATCTGCGCCCAAGTCACGGGCTTTCGACGCTTTCTTGCGCACGTAGCGCTGGATCGAAGAAATCGGCAGCAGAAGCACCGGCACCCCGATCAGCAGGATTGCAGTCCAGCGCCAGTCGATGCTGAGCGCCACTCCAAGAACGGCCACCAGCGCCACCAGGTCGCGGCCGGCACCGGTGATCATTGCCTGCCAGACAGAATTGATCGCGCCGACATCGCTTTGGATCCGCTGCAGCAGCAGCCCCGGGGGATGCTGCTGGTGAAACGCCGGATCCTGCCGGATCAGACGCGCCAGCATGTCCTTGCGAAGATGCGCGGCAGAGGTCTGCGAGACTTTGCTCAGCAGCACCTTCTGGGTGACGCTTGAAATCCCCCTGAGCGAAAAGATCGCCAAAAACGCCAGGCTGACCCAGACCAGCGCGTCGGTGTTGCCTGCGACAAACACCAGGTCGAACATCGGCTGCATCATATAGCCAAGCGCCCCCATGGTGGCACCTTCAATCAGCATGAAGACCATGGCGATGCCCAGGAGGCCCATGTAATGGCGCAGATATCCGCGCCACAGCCAGCTGAACAGCTCGCGGGAAGATTTGTGAGGCTTGCTCATGCGGGGAGGGTCCGGCAGGGAATTCGGGTCATTTCAGGCCTTTTTGACATGCCAGAGCCATTTAAGCAGCTAAAATTCAGGGTGCAAGCAATTCGCCGTGACGCTGCGGCGCCGGGAATTGACGCTGCGGGCGCGCCGGGTAGTGTGTCCGCAAGCAGAGACAAGGGCGGGAGTATCAGCCATGAGCGGATCAGTGAATGTGTCGGCAGGGCGCAGCTATCTGGCCATCCCCGGCCCTTCGGTGGTGCCGGACCAGGTGCTGCAGGCGATGCACCGGGCTTCGCCCAATATCTATGCGGGCGAGCTGATCGAGATGACCGCCACCCTGATCTCCGATTTGAAACGGGTTGCCCGCACCCGGCATCAGGCCGCCATCTACATCGCAAACGGCCATGGCGCCTGGGAAGCGGCTCTGCAGAACACCCTGCAGCCGGGCGATCTGGTGCTGGTGCCTTCCTCCGGCCGCTTTGCCATCGGCTGGTCGGAGATGGCTGAAGGCCTTGGGATTGAAACCGAGGTGCTTGATTTCGGCAATCATGCGCCTTGGGACCTCGGCCAGGTTGCGGAGCGGATTGCAGCGGACAAGGAGCACCGCATCAAGGCTGTGCTTGGCGTGCATGTGGACACCTCAAGCTCAATCCGCAATGACGTGGCAGCGCTGCGCCGCCTGCTGGACGCGGAGGGCCACTCGGCGCTTCTGATGGCCGATTGCATTGCATCGCTGGGCTGCGACCGGTTCGAGATGGACGGCTGGGGCGTCGACGTCATGGTCTCGGCCTGCCAGAAGGGGCTGATGGTGCCCGCGGGCACCAGCTTTGTCTTCTTCAACGACAGGGCTGCAGCGGCCCGCGAAACCCTGCCGCGGATCAGCCGTTACTGGGACTGGAAGCCGCGCGCCAACCCAAGTGAGTTCTATCAGTACTTCGGCGGCACCGCGCCGACGCACCATCTCTACGGCCTGCGCGCGGCGCTGGACATGATTCACGCCGAGGGAGTGGAGAATGTCTGGTCCCGCCACGCGCATCTGGCCGGTGCCATCTGGGCAGCCTGCGAGGCCTGGGGGGCGGAGGGCCCGCTGAGGATGAATGTGCCGGACCGGTCCCTGCGCTCAAATGCGGTGACTGCCTTGCAAATGGAGCCACCCGGCGGCACCCGCCTGCGGCAGTGGCTGGAGCAGAATCTCGGCCTGACACTGGGCATCGGCCTCGGCATGGCGCCGCCGGACAGCCCGGAATGGCACGGGTTCTTCCGGCTGGGCCACATGGGCCATGTGAACGGGCATATGGTGATGGGGCTCCTGGGCGGCATCGAAACCGGCCTTAAGGCCCTTGATATTCCGCATGGGGGCGGCGCGCTGGAGGCCGCAGCGGCGGCACTTGCCGACCGTTAGCAGCCCCGCAAGGCTGGCAGAAAGGCGCGGCTTACGCCTTCTGCGAGTTCAGCCGGATTTCCAGCCTGGTGATGAAATGGTTGATCAGCACGGCGAGCACCAGCACGGGCACCATGCCGTACATCACCCAGATCACAAAGAAGATCCACATCAGGTTGATTCCGGCAAAAGTAATGGCGGCAGTGAAAAAGTCCGGCATGCCGTCCGGCAGTTCAGGTTCACGCATGACATTTCTCCGGGTTCTACGCTTAAAACGTAGCCCGAAACTGGTGAATGTCCGGTAAAACCGCTGCGATCCAGCCGCTGCGGGCGGGTTTCAGCCGGTGCCTTGCGCCGCGTCCAGCGCCAGCGGCAGGGCCGCAGCAAAGCCTGCGAGCAAGGGTTCCGGTCCGCAGCTGATGCGGATGCAGCGGTTTTGCGGTTCGGCGAAGGGCATCCGCACAAAAATCCCCTGATCCACCAGCGAGTCCAGCACCGCCTTGGCAAACGCGCCGTCCCGGCCGCAGTCGATGGCCACGAAATTGGTCGCCGAGGGCAGGGCGCTGAGTCCGTTCTCCGCGGCAATCTCCGCAATCCGCTCCCGTGCCGCCGCGATCTGACCGGCCACCTGGTCCAGCCAGTCCTGATCCTGCAGCGCTGCCAGCGCGCCAGCCTGCGCCGCGCGGTTCATGCCAAAGTGATTGCGCACCTTGTTGAAGGCGGCAATCAGCTGCGGATGGCCGATGGCATAGCCGACCCGGGCGCCCGCCATGCCGTAGGCCTTGGAAAAGGTCCGCATCCGCACCACCCGCGTATCATCGGCACTGATGGGCGCCGCGGTGCCCTCGGGCGCGCATTCCACATAGGCTTCGTCCAAGAGCAGCAGGCTGCCCTCCGGCAGCTTGTCCAGCGCCGCGGCAATCGCCGCGCCCGGATGCCAGCTGCCCATCGGATTGTCCGGGTTGGCCAGGTAGACCAGCTTGGCGCCAACCTCGCCCGCCTTGGCAAACAGCGCCTCATAGTCCTCGTGGTCGCCCTTGTAAGGCACCGTGTGCAGCACTCCGCCAAACCCGGCTACGTGATAGTTGAAGGTCGGGTAAGCCCCCAGCGAAGTCACCACCGGATCGCCCTGGGCAATCAGCAGGCGCACAAGGTAGCCCAGCAGTCCGTCGATGCCTTCGCCTACCATGATGTTGTCCGGCTGCACGCTGTGATGCGCCGCAAGCGCCTGGCGCAGGTCATGGTTCTCCGGGTCGCCGTACATCCAAATATCCCCGGCCGCCTTGGCCATCGCTTCAACCGCCCTGGGCGAGGGGCCGAATATGTTTTCGTTTGCCCCCAGCCGGGCGGCAAAGGCGCTGCCGCGGGCGCGCTCCTGGGTTTCGGGGCCGACAAAGGGCACGGTGGCGGGCAGGGATTGCGCAAGCGGGGTGTAGCGGGGACCAGTCATGGCGGCAGATAACCCCATGCTGCAAAGCGGAGCAAGGCTTGCGTCCCTGCGCTATCCGGCCGAAGAAGGCAGGGATACTGCGGGAGATTTTCAGATGCGCCTTTTCCTTGCCCTGCTGTTTGCAGCTCTGGCATACCTCTTGTTCTGGCCGGTGCCGGTCGAGCCGGTAGCTTACGAGCCGCCTTCGCCGCCGGGCTTTACGGGTGAATATGCCGAAAACAGTGCGCTGGATGCAGCAGAGCTGATCACGCTGCCGGATGGGGATATTGGCCCCGAGGACCTGGCGGAACTGCCGGACGGCCGGATCTACACCACTTCTCTCTCCGGCAACCTCTACCGTATCGACGGCCCTGAACCGGTGCTGGAGGACCGCCTCGGCGGCCGCCCGCTGGGGCTCAAGGCAGGGCCGGACGGTGCGCTCTACATCGCCGACAGCTTCCGCGGCCTGTTGCGCTGGAACGGGCCCGGCACGCTGGAGGTGCTGGCAGAGGAGATCAACGGATCCCCGGTCATATATGCCAATCAGCTCGACGTGGCCCGCAATGGTGCGGTCTATTTCTCCAACTCCTCCGACCGTTTCGATCCGGAGACCATGGGCGGCACCAAGCCAACCTCGATCCTTGCCATCTGGGAGCAGTCGGACAGCGGCTACGTCGCCCGCCGCACCCCGGATGGCAAAGTGGAAAAAATTGCGGAAGGCTTTGTCTACACCAATGGCATCGCTCTTTCGCCCCAGGAGGACTTTCTGCTGATCAACGAGACCGGCCGCGCCCGTGTCCACCGTCTCTGGCTCAAGGGCGAGCGGGCAGCCGAACGTGAGGTCTTTCTTGATAATCTTCCCGGCTACCCGGACAATCTCGAAGCCCAGGGCGACGGCACCTATTGGCTGGCCTTCGCCAGCCCGCGTGTTCCCTCCGAAAAACTGATGCCCTATCCGTTCCTGCGCAAGATAATCTGGCGGCTGGGGCCGATGGTGCGCCCGGCCCCCATCCACCGGGGCATGCTGATCCAGTTCGACGGGGAGGGCCGCATCCTGCGGACCCTGCAGGACCCGAACGGGCGCCTTGGCATCACCACCGGCGGCAAGGTCGCTGATGGCCGGCTCTATGTGATGACGCTCGACTCGCCCTGGTTTGCCCGGATGCCGCTGACGCCCTGAGCCTGCCCCCACGTTGGGCTGGAAACACGGACGGTTCCGGGGCAGGCTGGACATGTACCAGCAGCGGGGAGCAGACCATGGCCAAAGTCACCACCGGCTACAAGGATCACATCGCCTATGTCACGCTTGCCCGACCGGACAAGCACAACGCGCTGAACGAGGAGATGATCTCCGCCATTGTCGCGGCGGGGCAGGAGGTGGCGGCCTCCGATGCCCGTGCGGTTGTGCTCTCCGGCGCGGGCAAAAGCTTCTGCGCAGGGCTGGATCTGGCAGCGCTGGCCGGGCTTGCGCAGCGCGATGTGCAGAACTGGCTGATGGAGCGTACCCACGGGGACACCAATGAGTTCCAGGAAGTGGCAATGGTCTGGCGCCGGGTGCCGGTTCCGGTAATTGCGGCGATCCATGGCGCCTGTTTCGGCGGCGGCCTGCAGATCGCGCTGGGCGCCGACATCCGCGTTGCCCATCCGGAGGCGCAGCTGTCAGTGATGGAGATGAAATGGGGGCTGGTCCCGGACATGGGCGGCATGGCCTTGCTGCCGCGGCTGCTGCGGACGGACATCCTGCGCCGCCTGACCTACACGGCGGAAAAGGTGGAGGCGCAGCAGGCGCTGGACTGGGGGCTGGTAAGCGAACTGGCGCCCAATCCGCTGTTCCGGGCCAATGAGCTGGCCACCGCAATTGCGGCGCAAAGCCCGTCGGCCATCCGTGCTGCCAAACGGCTGATCGGCTATGCCGAAAGCGAAGCCGCCCAGGCGGATGTGCTGCTCCGTGAAAGCGCCGAACAGGCCGATCTGATCGGCAAGCCTGACCAGCTGCAGGCTGTCGCCGATCAGCTGAAAAAACACACGCCAGAGGCCGGCTGAACGCGGCCAAAGCTTCATCTTTCCGGTCTCAAATGCTTCCGCCGGTGTCAGCGCCAGGCGCAGCCGTATTTGCTTCTGCCGCGGGCCGAAGGCCGCAACAGCGGATTTACGCCGGATGCCGCGAAAATCCGCTGAGGCAAGCGGGAAACCGCCGCCTTGCGGCAGAATAATGCCGCGCAAAATCTACAGAAACTTGCATTAACCTTTTGGCAATATCTCGGCGCGAAACCTGCCTTCAGGAGGGCGCAAATCAGGCCAAATCAGTATCAGACTGTCTGCACCGGGACGGCCATGGCGGCCTCCGGACGGCCGCTTGCACCCGCAGGAAACGCAATGGAACCGGAAGGGGCGGACACCGCTTCAACCGGGCTTCAGAAAGGAGTGAGGCTGATGCATCTGGTGCGCAAAAAGTGGTTTATTCTGTTTGAAAGCGGCGGCCTGCTGTCCCGGACCGGGGACCGGATCACCTATTTCTATGACGAGGCGTTGAGCTTCAGGGACTTTGAAGAGGCGCAGCGCTATCTCGTCTCAAACGAAAACCGGGTCAGCTGCACCGGTATCCGGCCTTCGCTGACTGAAGCGGCGTGAGCGGATGGCTGGAAGCCAGGGGCAGGCCGCGGGCGGCAGAGGCGCAGATGCCTAGCTCCGCCCGCTGGCTGATTGCCTTCTGCGGGGTGATGATCTCGGCCTCGGCACTGGTGTTCTGGGCCTGGCTCGGCGGCGCAGGCCAGGCGCCCGAAGACCAGCCCGGCTGGTTCACCCTGACCGCGCTGCGCTTCTTCTGGCTGCCCTTCCTCAGCGGGGCCGGACTGGTGCTGGCGGTCTGCTGCGCCGGCCGCTCCGGTCCCTGAGGCGGAAACGAAAAAGGCCGCGCAGCAGCGCGGCCTTTTCTAATGCTCTATCCGTCAGGCTTACAGCGATGCTTCGTAAATCTTGCCGATGTTGGCGCCCAGGGCCGCGTCATATTCGGCATCAGACATCGCCACATTGAGGCCCTCGGTCAGCGCGCGGCTGAAGGAGGCGATCATCTTGCTGTTCTTGGCCAGGCGTTCGCAGGCGTCATCGGTGGTGTAACCGCCGGACAGCGCCACAACGCGCACGACGTTGGCGTGATCGGCCAGATCATCGTACAGGCCCGCCTTGGACGGAATGGTCAGCTTCAGCGCCACCTTGCTGTCGGCGGGCAGGGCGTCCAGCTGTGCCTGGATCTCAGCCTTCAGGATGTCCTCGGCTTCTTCCTTGGTGGCGGAGTTGATGTCGACTTCCGGCTCGATGATCGGCACCAGGCCGGCCGCAACGATCTGCTGGCCGACTTCGAACTGCTGAGCGACAACCGCCTTGATGCCCTCGGCGTTGGCTTCCTTCACCACCGAGCGCATCTTGGTGCCGAAGATGCCCTTGTCGTTGGCCCGCGCCAGCAGCGCGTCCAGCTCCGGCATCGGCTTCATCATCTGCACGCCGTTGGCTTCGTCCGCCAGGCCTTTGTCGACCTTCAGAAACGGCACTACGCCGCAGCTGTTCCACAGGAACTCGGCGGTGGGGGTGCCTTCGATCTCGCCGTCCATGGTCTTCTCGAACAGGATCGCGCCCAGAATGCGGTCCTTGCCGAAGCTGTCCGAGGTGATGATGCGGGTGCGCATCTTGTGGATTTCGGCGAACATCTCGTCATCACCCGAGTAGGCGTCCTCGTTCACGCCGTAAAGCGCCAGCGCCTTCGGGGTGGAGCCGCCCGACTGGTCCAGCGCGGCGATGAAGCCTTGGCCGGTTGCGATGCGGTCGAGTTGTGCCTGCTGGGCGGAAGCGTCTTTTGCCATAATGCGTCACTCTTGCTGGAAGGTTTTATCTTGGCGCTGTCTATAGCGCGAATCCCGCAGGAAACAACGGGGTGTTGCGCTAACGGAGGAAGGATTTCCGCGCGTCCCGCGCCATGTTGTAGCGCATTTCCAGATCCGAAATGCGGGCCATGGCCGCCTTGCGCTGCTCCGGGTCCGCCAGTGCGGCATATTCCTTGCGCGCCTGGGCCAGCTGTTCTTTCAGCCCGAACTCTTCCGGAACCACGCCGGCCTGCGCCATGATCCGCATGCCGGCTGCCATTCCGGCGTCCACATGCGCCTCGCTGCTGCGGTCGGGCAGGGGCTTGCCTTCGCCCTCCAGCCCCTGCAGCTGCCCTTGGGCCTGCGCCTTGCTCAGCTGGCGTTCAATCAGGTTGCGGAAGGCGCGGATCATGCAGGTCTCCTGGTTCAGCCGTTTCTTAGCAGACGCGGCTCAGCCCAGCCAGTCCTTGCGTGTGACCGCATCATTCAGGGCAATGAGGTCCTCGCGCAGTTCCTCAAGCCCGATCGGCCCGCCCAGGCATACCCGCACCGCTTCTTCGGGCAGGCCGGAGACTGTGAAGGCATCGCTCGGCATGATGCCGATCTGCCGCCCGGCCATTCGGCCCATAACCTCAGCACGGCTGGTGCCGCGGGGCAGGGTGAGCCACAGGTTGAAGGCCAGCGGGTCGCTGTCGATAAAGCACTCCTGCAGCACCTCCGCTGCCAGCGCCTGCCGCTCTGCAGCGGCCTTGCGGATAAACCGCTGAAGTTCCGTCGCGGTGCCATCCTCGATCCAGCGGCCCAGAAGCGCCAGGTTCAGCGGCGAGACCATCACATGCATCGACCGCAGCGCTTGGCTGAACTGCCCCAGCAGGGCGCGTTTCGGCACCGTGGTATAGGCCAGCCGCAGCCCGGCGCCAAAGCACTTGGAGAGGCCCGCGATATGCCAGCCCAGGTTCGG